>JAIYBS010000147.1 GCA_027488415.1 Planctomycetaceae bacterium
CCTCGAAGTCCGCGCGCTTGCCGGTGCCTTCCTCGTCGGTGGCGGGGTAGAAGTCGCAGTACACCATCTGCTTCGGCTCCTCGTAGCCGGGCAGGGGGTCGGCGGCCGGGTCGTTCTCGAGGGTGATGGTGTCGCCGACGCGGACGTCGGCGAGGCTCTTGATGCTCGCGCAGAGGTAGCCGACCTGCGCGAAGTTGAGCTCCTTCATCTTCTGCGGGAACGGCGTGTTGCGGCCGAGGTCGGTGACGCTGAAGGTGCGGCCCGAGCCCATCATCCGGATCTTGTCGCCGACGCGGATCTTGCCGTCGAAGACGCGGATGTAGACGACGACGCCGCGGTACTCGTCGTACTTGCAGTCGAAGATCAGCGCGCGCAGCTGGTTCATGCGCTGCTGCGGCGGGGGCGGCAGGCGCTCGACGATGCGGTCGAGGAGCTCGTTGATGCCCCTGCCGCTCTTGGCGCTCACCTGCAGGCAGTCCTCGGCGGGCAGGCCGAAGACCTGCTCGACCTCCATCGCCACCTTGTCGGGGTTCGCCGCGGGAAGGTCGATCTTGTTGATGACCGGGATCAGCGTCAGGTCGTTCGAGACCGCGAGGTACGCGTTCGCGACCGTCTGCGCCTGGACGCCCTGGGTGCTGTCGACGACGAGCACCGCGCCCTCGCAGGCCTTCAGCGCGCGGCTCACCTCGTAGGTGAAGTCGACGTGGCCGGGCGTGTCGATGAAGTTGAGCTCGTAGTCCTCGCCCTGGTACCGGTGCGTCACCGTGACGGCCGAGGCCTTGATGGTGATGCCGCGCTCGCGCTCGAGGTCCATCGAGTCGAGCAGCTGGGCGCGGGCCTCGCGCTCGCTCACGGCCTTGGTGGCCTGGAGGAGGCGGTCGGCCAGCGTGCTCTTGCCGTGGTCGATGTGGGCGATGATGGAGAAGTTGCGGATGCGCACGGAGAACCGCGGATTCTAGCCGGGTTCGCGGTGCGCCGAACCGCATTCGGGACACGCGGCGGGGGGTACCGGGCCCAAGGGGTGGCCGCAGCGCAGGCAGGTGGGGTGGCCCTGTGCCGTGAGGGCGATGCGCACGAAGGGGATGTACGTGCGACGCATCGCCGCGGCGAACGCCAGGTGCTGCAGAAACAGGTAGAGCAGGAAGGCGAGCGCCGCGAGCGCCGGCGCGGCCGGGCTCGTGCCGTCCCAGTTCAGCATGACCGCCGCAGGCAGTAGGAAGAGGAGCGGGACCGGCAGCAGGGAGATCCAGACGAACGCCACGCACGCGCGCCAGTCGCGGAGCATGCGCAGGTTCGCGTCCCAGTGCACCGCGAGCTGATCGCGCAGCGAGAGCCGCAGCGACGGGTCATGGAATTGCGGCCACCAGTTCCAGTCAGCCATTCGCCGAGGGCTTCGCCGGCAGCGGCGGGACGGATGCCGGCGCGTCGGACTTGGCAGGCGGCACGGAGGACGCCGGGCCCGCGACGGGGCTGCCCGGTGCCGGCGGCGGCGCGGGATCGAGCGGGGGACGCGTCATGCGGCCGTTGCGGCCCTCGAGCGTCCACTGGCCGTCGGCGCCCTTCACGCAGCGCAGGCTCACCTGGTCGACCGCCGTGGTGTCGGGACCGAGCGTGAGGACGTCGCCGTCCCCGTTCCAGCTGCCGGAGTGCTCCGAGATTCCCTGCAGGGGGCCGGTGCGGCGCCACTCGTAGCGGCCGTTCTCGAGGACGAGGAGCTGCTCCGTTGGGGAGACCCACGCGCCGAGCATCTCGTCGGACATGACGCGGGGCGGTGTGGGAAGCCAGCGGAACGGCTTCATGCCGTCGCGGCTGAGCTCCGTCACGGTGCCGGACTTCTCGAGGTTGACGCGGTGCCGGGTGCCCGGCTTCGCGCGGTAGGGCTCGAGGTCGAAGTAGACGTAGTTCGTGCGCCGCCAGGCGCCGACCTCGACCGGGTACTTGAAGCGGTCCTGCGACACCCAGAGCCGGTACGCGCCGTTGGTGTCGAGGCGCATGAGCTCGGTGCCGTTGGTCCACCAGCCGTCGATCCGCTCCGGCTTCGCGGGGTCGAAGTCAAGCGGCGCATCGGGCGTGCGCTTCTGGTTCTGCGCGTGCGCGTGCTGCACCGCGGCGCCGGCGGCGAGGAGCATGGCGGCGATGGCGGCGAGCTTGTTCATGTCACGGTCCTTTACGCAGGTCGCTCAGCTTCTGATGACGGGAAGCACGACTTTCCGCTCGATGTCCTGCGTGGGCTGCGCCACGAGGTCGTAGCCGTCGCTGCCGACCACGGTGCAGCGGACGAGCTCCCCCGGCGAGAGCTTCTCGCGGGAGAGGACGTAGGTGAGCGCGTCGATCTGCGGCGCCTGGTGGTAGCAGCGGCCGACGTGGAGGATGCCGCCCTCGGTCACGCCCGTCGTCGCGCGGCCGGCGGTGCCGCCCGCGGCGGGGCCGTCGACGAGCACGTCGAACTGCACGCGCTGCTCGCCCTGGTAGGCGGCGTTCTCGAAGGCGATCTCCTGCTGGGCGAGCATGAGCTCGCGCTCGCGCTCGAGCTTTACCTCCTCCGGGACGTGGAGTGCGGGGTCCGCGTCCATCGTGCCGGCCGGGGTGCCCTCCTCGGGCGAGTAGCGGAAGACGCCCATCGCGTCGAAGCCGAACTCCTGCACGTACTCGAGCAGCTCCTCGTGGTCCTCCTGCGTCTCGCCGGGGAAGCCGGTGATGAACGTGGTCCGGATCGCGATGCCGGGCATCCGTTCGCGCAGCTTCTCGAGGAGCTCGGACTGCTGCCGCTTCGACGTGTGGCGTCGCATCGCCGTCAGCATGCGGTCGCTCATGTGCTGGAGCGGCATGTCGATGTACTTCACGAGCGTGTCGAGGGACGCCATCGTGTCGATCATCTCGTCGCTGAAGTTCGACGGGTACGCGTACATCAGGCGGACCCAGCCCGCGCCGTGCTCGCGGACCGCGGCATCGACCGCGCGGAGCATGCCCGAGAGGCCGTCGCCGTAGCCGATGTCGTTGCCGAAGCTCGTCGTGTCCTGGCCAATCAGGTTCAGCTCGAACGCGCCGTCGGCGAGCAGGGCGCGCGCCTCGGAGACGATCGTCTCGACGGGCTTCGAGCGCATCTTGCCGCGGATCGACGGGATCGTGCAGAACGCGCAGCGCTGGTTGCATCCCTCGCTGATGCGCAGGTACGCCCAGTGGCGGGGCGTCAGGCGGAAGCGGTTCGAGTCGTCCTCGAAGTAGCCGATGCCCTTGCCGTCCTTGCCGTTGACGGTGAGCCCGGCGACCTGCATGCCGCGCTCGGCGGCCGCTTGCAGCGCGTTGCCCGCGATCCAGTAGCGCGGCGCGTCCGCGCCGGGCGCGGCGTTCGCGGCGCGCGCCTCGCGGCCGCTCACCGCGTCCATCACGTGGTCGCGGTCGAAGACGCCGATCATCGCGTCGATCCCGGGTGCCCACTCGAGCATCTTCGCCCGGTGCCGCTGCACGAGGCAGCCGGCGACGACGACCCGCTTGGTCTTCCCCTGGCGCTTGCGCTCGAGGGCCTCATTGATGACCTCGAGGCTCTCGTCCTTCGAGGCCTCGAGGAAGCCGCAGGTGTTGATCACGATGGCATCGGCCGCGTCGTGGTCGGAGACGAGCCGCAGTCCGCCCTGCGAGAGGACGCCGAGCATCTTCTCGCTGTCGACGAGATTCTTCGGGCAGCCGAGGCTGACGAAGGCGACGGAGCGGATCTGGTCGTCGGAGGAATGCATTCGACGGGTGATTCTAGGGGGCGGGGCTCAGGATCCCGCGGCGAAATGCGCGAGCATCGTGCGCCATTCGCCGTAGCGGTACGGGACGCCGTGCGCGTCGTGGAGCGCGCGGAGCCGGGTCAGCATGCGCTCGGAGAGCGCTTCCTGCCAGCCGTCGGCCCTGGGGTCGCAGAAATACGCGCGGCAGCCGAGGGGGCGCGCGAGGTGGACCGCGCAGAGCCCCGACTCGAGGAACGGGCAGTCGTCGCGGCCCGCCGCCGCACGGACGTCCGCGGCCGTCGGGGTGCGGGCCGACTCGCGGAGGCACCACGCGGCCTCGAGGCCCGTCACGTAGAGAAGGTGCCCCCATTCGCCGAAGCGGCAGCAGCGACCGCTCGCGTTGCAGGTCGGCGCGAGCACGGCGGTCTCGCGCGCGACCTCGCCGTAGATCTCGCGGATGCCGGCGTCGATCGCAGGCTGGAACGCGGCCTCCGCCCAGCGCGAGGCGAGCTCGGCGGCGTCCGGCGGCAGCGACGCGAACGGGTCACGCGCCGGCGCGGGTTGCATCAGCGCGCCCAGCTCCCGCCGTCCGCCTTGTCCTTCTCGAGCGCGATGCGGATCGTGTGGTAGCCGTGGAGCGGGCCCTTGTCCATGCCGGGGCACGGGACGTGCTTCTTCGTCTCCTCCCACGCCTTGCGGCTGCGGAGATTGCCGTCCCAGAACGGCCAGGTGCGGCACTGCTCGGGCCGCGCCTCGTAGAGGCCGCAGACCGCCTTGCCGGGGATCGAGTTGCGGTCGAGGAAGATGCAGTCGTTGCCGAAGTCGGTCTGCTTCTCGCGCAGCGAGCGGTGGTTCCCGACCTTGCGCGCGTAGCGCTCCAGGAACTCCTCGAGCGGAAGGCCGACCTTCTCGGCCATCGCCTTGCCCTCGTCGGGGGTGAAGAGGACGACGCCCTCCGGCCCGGTGCAGCAGTTGCCGCACATCGTGCACTCGAAGCGGAGTCCGTCGCGGTACCAGGGCTCGCCCTTGCCGGGCTCGGTGGGAGGCATGTCGGTGAAATCGTAGGTGATCCGCCGGAAAGCGCATCGCCCCCGGCGCGATGCCGGGGGCGATGGAAGTCTCGTTGCTGGAGGAGGGGCTCAGTCGCCCGGCTCTTCGTCGGCGGGGAACTCGCTTGCGCCGAACTCCGCGCCCTCGCCGCCGGACCGGAGCGCCTCGCTCAGACCCGCGAGCGTCTCCTGGCTGATCGTCGAGGCGAACTCGGGGCTCTCCGCGCCGAGCTCCTCGGCCTCCTCGCGGGCTTCCGCGAGGTAGGCCTCGTCGCTCGTCTCGTCGCCTTCCGGCACGTCCACGAGCTTGGCGACCCGGATGCGCTGGTACTGGTCGCAGCCGGTGCCCGCGGGGATGAGGTGGCCGAGGATGACGTTCTCCTTGAGGCCGCGGAGCTCGTCCGTGGCGCCCGCGAGGGCCGCCTCGGTGAGGACCTTGGTGGTCTCCTGGAAGCTCGCGCCGGACAGGAAGCTCTCGCTCTGCAGCGAGGCCTTCGTGATGCCGAGGAGCAGGGTCTTGAAGGTGGCCGGCTTCGGCTTGCGCGTCTTGGCCTCCTTGCCGCCCTTGTCCTTGACGAGGGCGTTGGCCTCCTTGGCCTCGTCCTTGGTGACGAGGCTGCCGATCGGCAGGTCCGTGTCGCCCGGGTCCTCGACTCGCAGCTGCGAGGCGAGGGCCTCGTTGCGCGCCTTGAGGTCGAAGCGCTCGACGACCTGGTTGGGCAGGAAGTCGGTGTCGCCGGGGGTGGTGACCTTCACCTTGCTCAGCATCTGGCGCAGGATGGTCTCGATGTGCTTGTCCGAGATCGCCACGCCCTGCGCGCGGTAGACGTTCTGCACCTCGTCGAGCATGTAGGTGTAGAGCGCTTCCTCGCCCTTGATGCGGAGGATGTCGGCCGGCACCTGCGGACCCTCGGTGAGGGCGTCGCCGCTCTCGACCCGGTCGCCGGTGTGCACGCGCAGGTGCTTGCCCTGCGGGACGTGGTGGTCGAACTCCTCGCCGCTGTCGGCGACGACGCGGATCGTCATCTTGCCCTTGCGCTTGTCGCTGAGCAGCTCGACGCGGCCGGAGATCTCGGCGAGCACCGCCGGGTCCTTCGGGTTGCGGGCCTCGAACAGCTCGGTGACGCGCGGCAGACCGCCGACGATGTCGGCGCTGCGGCCGGCTTCCTTCGGCTGGATGGCGATCGCCTGGCCGGCCTTCACCTTGTCGCCCTCGGCGACCGCGATGCGGGCCTTGGCCGGGAGGTGGTGGAAGTCCAGGATGGCGCCCGAGTCGTCGACGATCGTGATCTGCGGGTGCTTCTCGCCGGTGTGCTCGGTGACGATGCGCTCGATGGTCGTGCCGCGGGTCTCGACCTTGACGGTCTGGCCCTCGATCACGTCCTCGAACTTGATCGTTCCCGACTTCTCGGCGAGGATCGGGGTCTTGGTGCCGTCCCACTGGACGAGCGCCTGGCCCTTCTTGATCTGCTCGCCGGTCTTCACCATGATCGCGCCGCCGTACGGCACCGGGTGGTGCTCGAGCTCACGGCCCTTCGCGTCGTTGATGCGGATGATGCCGTTCTTCTTGAGGGCGACGAACGCCGTCGAGCCGTCGGGCAGGGTGGTCTCGACCTCGTTGCAGTCGACGACCTCGACGATGCCGGCGTTCTGCGCCTTGTGCACGGTGTCGGCGACGGTGCTCACCGCGATGCCGCCCGTGTGGAAGGTGCGCATGGTGAGCTGCGTGCCGGGCTCGCCGATCGACTGCGCGGCGATGATGCCGACCGCCATGCCCTGCTCGACGGGCTGGCCCGTCGAGAGGTCCATGCCGTAGCAGCATCCGCAGACGCCGCGGGCCGTCTCGCAGGTGAGCGGGCTGCGCACGTGCACGGTGCCGATGCCGAGCTCCTCGATCTCGCGGGCGATGGCGTCCGTGATGATCTGGTTCTTGGCGACGACGACGCGGTCGGTGCGCGGGTCGACGATGGTCTGGAGCGCCGTGCGGCCGCGGATCTGGTCCTTGAGCGGCACGTCGACCTCCTCGCCCTTGTAGAGCGCGCGCTTGGGAACGCCGGCCTTCGTGCCGCAGTCCGGCTCGACGACCGTGACCGACTGGGCCACGTCGCAGAGCTTGCGGGTGAGGTAGCCGGAGTCGGCGGTCTTGAGCGCGGTGTCGGCCAGTCCCTTGCGGGCGCCGTGGGTCGACGCGAAGTACTCGAGGACGGTGAGGCCCTCGCGGAAGTTCGAGATGATCGGGGTCTCGATGATCTCGCCGCTCGGCTTCGCCATCAGGCCGCGCATGCCGGCGAGCTGCTGCATCTGGCTCTTGTTGCCGCGGGCGCCCGAGTCGGCGAACAGGTACACCGGGTTCAGGTACTTGGCGCCGACCTTCGAGGGGGCATCCTTCGTGCCCATGTCGACCTCGGCGCCCGTCGCGACGTCGCGGCGGTCGTTCTTGAGGGTCTCCATGAGGCGGTCGGAGATGTCGTTGCGGCACTTCGCCCAGATCTCGAGCACCTGGTTGCGGCGCTCGGTGTCGGTGATCGCGCCGTTCTCGTAGCTGCGCTCGACCTTGAGCACGCGCTTCTCGGCGTCCTCGATCAGGCGCTCCTTCTCCGCGCTGATGCGGAGGTCGGTGATGCTGAACGAGAGGCCGGACAGGGTGGAGTAGCGGAAGCCGGCCTCCTTCATGCGGTCGAGCAGGTCGATCGTGTCGGCCTTGCCGCGGCGCTGGAAGGTGTCGTCGATGACGCGCGCGGCGCCCTTCTTGCTCAGCGAGCAGTTGTAGAAGGGCATGCCGTCGGGCAGGATCTCGTTGAAGATGAGGCGGCCGAGCGTCGTCACGATGCGGCGGCTCTCGGGCAGCTGCTTCGGCTGGTCCTTCTCCTTCTCGACGCTCTGCGAGAACCGTTCGAGGCGGACCTCGATCCAGTCGTGCAGGTCGATGACCTTCGCCTC
>JAIYBS010000123.1 GCA_027488415.1 Planctomycetaceae bacterium
GAGATCCTGGTGCTCGACGACGAGGAGTGCCCCGACCTCGACGAGATCCTCTTCCAGCTGCGCGAGGCGTGGGGGCTCGAGCTCGACGTCGACCCCGAGGACAACCTCGACGAGGCCGGCCGCTACCTCGGCCGCACGCTGTGGCACGTCGTCGCGGTGGTCGAGAGCGCCGACGAGGATCATCCGCGCGCCGGCTACGCGCTCGCGTGGATCACCGCCGGCAGCCTCGGCGAGGTGCAGCGGATGGTCGAGTCGCGGCTCGAGCTGCAGGACGAGTGGCGCTTCCACGGCCAGTGGTACTCCGCCGACCGCGTCGCCTACGACGAGCGCCCCGACTCGCTGCAGTCGCTCTCCCCGCGCCGAACGCGCAGCGAGGTGCACGAGTTCCGCATCGAGCCCGCCTGAGCGGCGGCCTCAGCCCGCAGCCGGCGCGTAGAGCCCGGCGGACCGCACGTACTTCTCGACCGCGGGCAGCAGCCTGTCCCCGAGCGGCTCGCCGGCCGCGAGCCGGCGGCGGACCTCGGTGCTCGAGCTGTCGACGGGCTCGATCGGCAGCGTCCACGCGAGCCACCGCGCCGCCCACGCCTCGTCCATGTGCTCGGCGAGGAGCTTCGGCCAGTCCGCGCGGGTGTGCGGCGGGCGCAGCACGACGGCGGGCGTCGCGAGCCCCGCGAGCTGCTCCCAGTCCTTCCACGACCGAAAGTTGAGCGCCTGGTCGCTGCCGACGACGAGGCGGATCGGTCCCTTCATCACGCCGCCGGCGTCCTGCAGGCGGAGCACCTCGCGCACGGTGTCGATGGTGAAGCTCGGCCCGCCGCGCTCGATCTCGATCGGGAGCACGACGGCGTCCGGCAGGTCGCCGAACGCGAGGGTGCACATGGCCATCCGGTCCTTGTCGCCCGCGCGGGGCGCGTCCTCGCGCAGCGGGTTCCGCTTCGCGGGGACGACGAGCAGCTGTTTCGCCTTGAGGAGGGCGTCGACCCCGCGGGCCACCTCGACGTGTCGGCGGTGCGGCGGGTCGAAGGTCCCGCCGAAGACCACGATGGGTCGGTTGTCGTCGAGGTTCGTTGGCGGGACGGTCGGCTCGTCGATCATGGTGCGGCGCATTGCACCCGATCAGCGCGCCGACTGCACGGCACCGAGCGCGGTGGCGACCGCCTTCATCGCGGCGGTGGACGCGCGGCCGATCCGGACGAGATCCCCCGGCGTCGCCTGCCGCCGCAGCAGCGCGCCGAGGACGGCACCGATCCGCGTGCGTCCCTCCGCGTCGGTCCAGCGGTCGATGCCCGCGGGGAGCGCGTCGAGCGCTCCGTCGCTGATCCCGCGCACGACATGCCAGCGCCAGCCGCGTTCGATCGCGATGCGCGCGAACTCGGCCGACTCGAGGTCGACGACGTCGGCCCGGTCGCGCGCGGCCTCGGCATGCTTCGCGTCCGGCGAACCGATCGGCTCGCGGGCGCTCAGGCACCGGGCCCGGGGCAGGGTGGTCAGCTGGCAGTCGGGGGCGAACCGCCGCCCGCCTTCGTCCACCACTGCCGAGACCTCCACCGCCTCGCCGGGCGTGGGCCGGGCGCGGAGCGACCCCGCCACGCCGGCAAGGACGACCACGGAGCCCGGCGGGATCGCAGCGCGCGCGGCCCACCGGGCGATTCCGCCGGCGCCCGGCCCGGAGCGGTCCAGGCTCCAGCCCCGGGCGCCTGCCAGGGCCCGGAGCGCCGATCGTTCGAATTCCAACGGGGAAACCAGATGCATGGCGGGGCGGGATTGGGTATACTCTCTCCCTCGGAAACCGGCCCCATCGTCTAGCCCGGTTCAGGACACATCCCTCTCACGGATGGAACAGGGGTTCGAATCCCCTTGGGGTCACTCCCTCAACCGGCGCCCAGTCCAGGCGCCGGTTTCACAGACAACGCCTGCGCTCGATGGGTTTGCTCGGCGCGGGCTTCACGACGGCCCCATCGTCTAGCCTGGTTTAGGACACCTCCCTTTCACGGAGGTAACCGGGGTTCGAATCCCCGTGGGGTCACTCGATGGCTCGCCTCGAGACGCAGGTCTTGGCGAGCTGTCTTCGTTTTGAGGACGCGCCTTCTCGGACACCGCGTGCGTGAAGTCTGCGCCGCCGGCGCTCGCTTCGGCGGAATTCACTGGGTCGGGCTGTCGGCCTGGGCTACCTTTGCGAGCCCGCCGGGAATCCTCCCGCGGAACCCGTTCCACCATGAAGACCCACGCGCTCGCCGTCGCCCTCTCGCTCGCATTCGCCGCTCCGTCGATGGCCGCCGTCCGCTACGTGGACGGTTCGCTTGCGACGGGCGCGGGCACAGGCACGAGCTGGGCCGACGCGTACCGCGGCGCGGGCGCGCTGCAGTCGGCGCTCGCCGCGTCCGTCGCCGGCGACGAGATCTGGGTGAGGGCCGGCACGTACCTGCCGTCGACGACGGCGCTGCGCACCGCGAGCTTCACGATGAAGACGGGCGTCGGCATCTACGGCGGCTTCGCCGGCACCGAGACCGCGCGCGACCAGCGCGACTGGAAGGCAAACGTCACCGTCCTGAGCGGCGACTTCCTCGGCAACGACAGCGGCGCGGCGAACGTCACGGAGAATGCCTATCACGTGGTGGTCGGCACCGGCGCCACGGCGACGGCCGTGCTCGACGGCTTCACGGTGCGCTCGGGCAACGCCAACGGCGCCTCGGCAAGCAACCAGGACAAGGGCGGCGGCATCCTGATCGTCTCGAGCGGCGCAC
>JAIYBS010000189.1 GCA_027488415.1 Planctomycetaceae bacterium
ATCGACGGCGACGCGGTGCGCAGCCCGCGCGAGTGGGCGCAGGCCACCGGCGCGCTGCGCGGCGCCCAGGTCACCGTCACCGTCCGCCGCGACGGCAAGCGCGCCGACGTCGTGATCGCCTTCGATCGCCAGGCAGCCGTCCCAAGCGTCCCAGCCCGCGGATTCGATCGGCCCGGAATCCGCACGGCATTGCTTCACAGGGCCCGTCCCGAATCGGAGTCTTGATACGCCATGCATATCACGATCAGCGCAAAGCACATGGACCTCACGCAGCCCATCCGTGACTACGTCGAGCGCAAGATGGCCAAGCTCCCGCACTTCTTCAACCGGCTCCAGGAGATCCGGGTCGTCATCGAGCAGGTGCCCAACGGGTACCACGTGGAAGTCCTCAGCGACGTCGAGCACCACAGGGACTTCGTCGCCAACTCCAGCCACCGCGACCTCTACGCGTGCGTCGACCTGGTGACGGACCGCGCCGTCCGCCAGCTGCACGAGTGGAAGGAACGGATCCGGGGCGCCAAGAAGCACCTCGGCGACCGGCGCCGGGCGGGCTGAGCGGCCTCCCGGCACGTCGGACCCGCCTCCTCGCATCCTGTACCCTGTGCGGCCGCCGGACACGTTCCGGCGGCCGCCGCCATTGCGGGACGACCCGCCCGGCCCGAAGGGTCCAGGAATCAAAGACATGAAGCTCCGCGACATTGTCGTCGAGAAGGCCATCATCGCCCCGCTCAAGTCGACCAAGCGCGACGACGCGATCCGCGAGCTCGTGGACAGCCTCGCGTCCAAGGGCGCGGTCGCGCCCGCGCTCGTCGACGAGCTCACGAAGGCCGTCATCAAGCGCGAGAAGCGCGGCTCGACCGGCTTCGGCCACGGCGTCGCGGCGCCGCACGTGAAGACCCCGGAGGTGCAGCGCGTCTTCGCGGCGGTCGGCATCGCGCCCGGCGGCCTCGAGTTCCAGGCGCTCGACAAGCAGCTGGTGCACGTGGTGTTCCTGCTCCTCTCCCCCGAGGACCGCCCCGAGGAGCACATCGACGCCATGGAGTGCATCTTCGGCGTGCTCACCCAGGACAAGTTCCGCCGCTTCCTGCGGCAGGCCAAGACCCCGGCCGAGGTGTGGGGACTCCTCGAGGAGGCGGACTCCGCCTCGAACGCCCGCTGACCGGTGGCATCGGCGCGCACCGTCATCCTGAACTCGCTCGGGCTGCACGCGCGGCCGGCGATGGCGTTCGTCGACGCGGCGAGCGCGCACGGCTGCGACGTGCGGGTGCGGCGCACCGACAACGACGAGTGGGTCGACGGAAAGAGCATCATGCAGATGCTCCTGCTCGCGGCGACGCAGGGCACGGAGCTCGAGATCGCCTGCGAGGGCGACGGCGCCGAGGGCGCGGTCGGCGCGCTGGTGCGACTCGTGGAGAGCAGGTTCGATGAGGAGTGACGCGACCGGCGAGCGGGTGACCATCGTCGGCGACGGCCAGATGGGCGTCGTGATGGCGGCCATGCTCGCCGAGCGCGGCGTGCCGGTCACGGTGTGGGGGCCCTTCCCCGACGTCATCCGCGAGCTCGCGCGCACGCGTCGCTCGCCGCGGCTGCCGGAGCTCGCGATCCCGGACGCCGTGCGCTTCGAGCCGGACGGCGCTGCCGCGCTCGCGGGCGCGACGATCGCGGTGAACGCGATCCCGACGCAGTTCGTGCGCGCCGCGTGGAGACCGGTCGCCGCGCACCTCGCGGCCGGCGTGCCGGTGGTGAGCGTGACCAAGGGCATCGAGGACGAGACGCTCCTTCGGCCGAGCGAGGTGATCGCGGAGGCCGCGCCCTGCGCCGGGGGTCGCGAGGTCGCGGTGCTGAGCGGGCCGACGATCGCCGCGGAGCTCGCGCTGCGGCTGCCGGCGACGATGGTGAGCGCGTCCGCCGACGCGGCGCTCGCCGAGCGCGTGCAGCGGACCTTCTCGCTCCCGTGGATGCGCATCTACACGAACCACGACGTGGTCGGCGTCGAGATCGCGGGCGCCGCGAAGAACGTGGTCGCGCTGGCCGCGGGCATGGTCGACGGGCTCGGCCTCGGCTCGAACGCCAAGAGCGCGCTGCTCGCGCGCGGGCTCGCGGAGATCGTGCGCCTCGGCACCGCGCTCGGCGCGCGGCCGGAGACCTTCTTCGGGATCGCGGGGGTCGGCGACCTCGCCACCACCTGCTTCAGCCCCGAGGGCAGGAATCGATCCTGCGGCGAGGCGATCGGCCGCGGCGAGCCGCTGGCGGAGTACCTCGCGCGGACGAACTCGGTGGTCGAGGGTGTGGCGACCTCGCACGCGCTCCTCGCGCTTGCCGAGCGCCACGGGGTCGACATGCCGATCGTGCGCGCCGTGGAGTCGATCCTGTTCCACGGCAAGACGCCCGCCGAGGCGATCCGGGACCTGATGGGTCGCGAGGCCGGCGCCGAACGGGTCGGCTGATCCCGGGCTCCGGCCGCAGGGAGCCGCACCCCCTGCCCGGCCGCGGGGCTCGGCGTACCATTCCCCACCTATGAGCACAGCCCCCGTCGCCGGGATGTCCCCCGCCGATCCGCAGCCCTCCCGCAACGCCGCGAACGAGGCCCTGGCCTCCGGCGGCAGCCAGCTGGAACGCCGCCTGGTGGTCGCCCTGTCGGGCGGCATGCTGCTCCTGGTCTCGTGGCTCGCGAGCGCGCTGTTCGGGTTCGCGGAGAACGTGACGCAGATCCCGGCCGCGATCGGCGCGATCGTCGTCGCGACGCCGCTCTTCGCCGGCGCGGTGCGCGAGCTGCGCGAGGGCCGGCCGGGCGGGAACGCGCTTGCGAGCCTCGCGGTGCTCGCCGCGATGGCGAACAACTTCTTCCTGCAGGCGGGCTTCCTGGCGTTCTTCCTCTGGCTCGCCGAGCTCATCCTGAGCCGCACGGCCTGGGGTGCGCAGCGGGCGATCCGCGAGCTCGTCGAGCTGACGCCGGACGAGGCGCGCGTGGTCGGCGACGACGGCGCGGAGCGGCAGGTGCCGCTGTCGCAGGTGCGCGTGGGAATGGTGGTGCGCGTGCGCCCCGGCGAGAACCTCCCGGTCGACGGCACGGTCCGCGCGGGAAGCACGTCGATCAACCAGGCCTCGCTGACGGGCGAGAGCGTGCCGGTCGAGGCGCAGGCGGGGACGCAGGTCTACGCGGGCACCGCGAACATCACCGGGCAGATCGACATCGCCGTGACCGCGGTCGCCGGGCAGACGACGATCGGCAAGGTCGAGAACCTGATCCGCGAGGCGGAGAAGTCGAAGACCGCGCGGCAGGAGCTCATCGAGAAGCTCTCGAACTACTACGTGCCGGTCGTGCTCATGGTGGCCGGGCTCGTGTGGTTCTTCACGTCGAAGAGCGCAGATCCCGCGGTGCGCGACGCGGCCGCGGTGCGCGCGATCACGGTGCTCGTGGTGACGACGCCGGGCGCGCTGCTGATCGCGTACCCGACGGCGATGGTCGCGGCGTTCGCCGCGGCCGCGCGGCTCGGCATCATGGTGAAGCAGACGAGCACGCTCGAGGCCGCGGGCGCCGTCGACACCGTGGTGATGGACAAGACCGGCACGCTGACCACCGGCAAGTTCGCCGTCAGCCGCCTCGTGCCCGCCGAGGGCGCGGACGGCGCGGCGCTGCTGCAGGCGGCGGCGGACGCGGAGCAGAGCTCGAACCACCCGCTCGCGAAGAGCATCACGGGGACCGCGGCCCGCGCGCGGATCGAGGCCGCGAAGGTCACGCAGTACCGCGAGGTACCGGGCCG
>JAIYBS010000138.1 GCA_027488415.1 Planctomycetaceae bacterium
CCGGCTCCGTTTTCGCGTCCCGCGTGGCGCCGCACGCCGTCACCCGCGACGCGCTCAAGGAGCTCCTGCCGAGCGTCGCGCAGGCGCCGCGCGGCGACCAGCGCCCGGCCACGCTCGCGCGCGAGTTCGCCCGCATGCTCACCCTCCACGGCGCGGCGATGGAGGTGGTGCGCGGCGGCGACTGGGACTGCGCGATGGTGTTCCACGACACCATCGACACCATCGGCCATCACTTCATGGAGTACCGCGCGCCCCGGATGCCGCACGTGAAGCCCGCCGACCTGCGCGTGTACGGCGAGGTGATGGATCGCGTCTACCGCACGCACGACCGGCTGCTCGGCGAGCTGCTCGCCGCCTGCGGCGAGGGCACGAGCGTGATGCTCGTCTCCGACCACGGCTTCCACTCCGGGGCCGACCGCCCCGTCATCCTCGACGTCACGAAGGAGGAGCGCGCCGCCCTCGAGAGCCGCTGGCACCGCACCTACGGCGTCGCCGTGTTCGCGGGCCCCGGCTTCGCGACGGGCGCGCGGATCGGCGCGCCGACGCTGCTCGACGTCGCGCCGACCGCGCTCGCCGCGCTCGGACTTCCGGTGGGCAAGGACATGGACGGTCGCGTGGTCGCGGAGGCGTTCGCCGCGCCGCCCGCGGTGTCCGTCATCGACAGCTGGGACGCCGAGCCCGGCGACGCCGGCGAGCACCCGCCGGAGATGCGGCAGGACCCCTTCGAGGCCGCCGACGCGCTCAAGCAGCTCGTCGACCTCGGCTACATGGCAGACATGGGCGACGACCAGCGCCGCATGGTCGAGCTCACGCGGCGGGAATCGAACTACAACCTCGCCGTCGTCTTCATGACGACCGGTCGCGCCGCGAAGGCCGTGCCGCTCTTCGAGTCGCTCTGCGCGGAGCTCCCCGAGGACGCCCGGTTCGCGTCGCTCCTCGCACAGGCGCTGTTCGCCGCCTCGCGGCACGAGCGCTGCCTTGAGGCCGTCGATCGTTGGGAGGTCCTCTCGCCCGGCAAGCCGGAACCCGCCGTCCTCCGTGCAGCGTGCCTCCTCGCGCTCGGCCGCGGCGCGGATGCCTCGCGCGCCGTCGACGCGGCGATCGCCGCGCACGCCGAGACGCCCGCGTACGCCCGCACGCTCGCGGAGCTCTGCGCGCGCGCGGGCCGCTGGCGCGAGTCCGCCGACTTCGCACGCAAGGCCATCGCACACGACGCGTCGCTTCCCGAGCCGCACGTCGCCGCGGCGCGCGCCGCGCTCGAGCTCGGCGACTTCGAGGCCGCCGCCGAGCACTGCCTCGATGCCACCGAGCGCTCGATGGCGATTCCCGAGGCGCACTACTTGCTCGGCGCCGCGCTCGCCTGGGGCGGCGAGCTCGGCCACGCCGTCCAGAGCCTCGACATCGCGCTCCGCTTCGCGCCCTCGCACCGCGACGCGCTCGCCTTCGCGGCGGCCATCGCGCGCGTGCAGGACCGCGCCGACGCCGCGGTCCTCGAGGCCCGTCTCGCGGAGAGCGCGCCCGACCCGCACGCCGCCCCGTCCACGCGCACGGCGTCCGACTGGCTCGCGTCGCGCCGCTGATCGGCGCGCATCGCGCAGGCCGCGCGCGGTACCCTCGGGCGATGCTCGCCCGAAACTGCCTGTTCCTGTCGCTGCCGCTCGTCCTCGCGGCTGCCGCCGCCGATGCGCCCGCGAAGCCGCTCACGCGCGCCGAGGCCGATGCCGCCGTGAAGGCCGCGCTCCGCTCGATCGCCGACAAGTCCCGCGCGATGCGCGCCAAGGAGCTGAAGTCGGGCGTGCTCGAAACCGACGGCGCGCGGATGCCGATCTGGGCCGCCTCGTTCGGCGACGCCAAGGGATCCGCTGAACGAAAGGGAGCCGCCGAGGGCAAGGGCGCCGCCGACGCGAAGGGCGCGAGGAAGCCGTCCGCGCTGCGCCCGATCTGGATCTCCATGCACGGCGGCGGCGGCGCGCCCGCGCCCGTGAACGACCAGCAGTGGGAGAACCAGAAGCGGCTCTACCAGCCGCCCGAGGGCATCTACGTGGCGCCGCGCGCGCCGAGCAACGAGTGGAACCTCTGGCACCAGGCGCCGGTGGACCGCCTCTTTGACCGTCTCATCGAGAACCTCGTCATCTGCGAGCAGGGCGACCCCGACCGCGTGTACCTCAGGGGCTACAGCGCGGGCGGCGACGGCGTGTACCAGCTCGCGCCGCGCATGGCCGACCGATTCGCGGCCGCGTCGATGATGGCCGGCCACCCGAACGAGGCGAAGCCGGACGGCCTGCGCAACCTGCCGTTCGCGATCCACATGGGCGAGCTCGACGGCGCCTACGACCGCAACAAGATCGCCGCGCAGTGGGGCACCGCGCTCGACGCGCTCTCCGCCTCCGACCCCGGCGCGTACGTGCACGTCACCGACATCCACAAGGGCAAGGGCCACTGGATGGACCGCCAGGACGCGAAGGCCGTGCCGTGGATGGCGGGCTTCACGCGCGACCCGCGCCCGCGCAAGATCGTCTGGCTGCAGGACGACGTGGTGCATCCGCGCCTCTACTGGCTCGAGAACCCGGACCCGAAGCAGGGTCAGCGGATCGTCGCCGAGCGCGAGGGCCAGGAGATCCGCATCCTCGAGGCACCGAAGGGCATCGCGCTCCGCGTCCTGCTCGACGACTCGATGCTCGACCTCGACCAGGACGTGCGCGTGACGCAGGGCGGCGAGGAGCTCTTCAAGGGAAGGGCACCGCGCAGCAAGGCGACGATCGAGCGGGTCCTGAAGGACCGCTACGACCCGCGCTCGGCGTTCACCGCCGAGGTGCAGGTCACCACACGTAGTTGACCTGCATCGTGAAGACGGTGTTGAAGTCGTTGTCGGGGTTGTTCACCGCGTCCCACACGAACTGCAGGTCCGGCTGCAGC
Source organism: Planctomycetaceae bacterium (assembly GCA_027488415.1). Lineage (GTDB taxonomy): Bacteria > Planctomycetota > Phycisphaerae > Phycisphaerales > SM1A02 > UBA966. The sequence goes on from JAIYBS010000138.1 coordinate 2,917, forward strand.
GTCATCGTCTCCGTCAGCTGGAAGACGTAGGTGAACTCCGCGCCGTACTCGTCCTCCTTCCCCGAGGTGCCGGGGTCGGCGGCCTGCAGCCAGTAGAAGCCGGCGGCGAAGTACGCTTGCTCGGTTCGCAGGAGCGCGGACTCGGACGGACCGTCGAAGACCAGTCCCGCCGAGAAGTTCGCGCGCCCGTTCTGCACGCGCGCCAGCCCGCCGCCCGTGTAGCCGGTGCGCACGAACACGCCGGCCGGCCCGCCCTTCCACAGCTGCTGCTCGACGTTCAGCAGGACGCCGCTTCCGGTCTCGCCGCCGTACGAGCCCCAGTAGGGAAGCACGCGGTAGACCGCGCGCCCCATGCCGAGCATCTCCTCGGCGATCAGACCGAGCTCGAAGGTGTTCGACCAGTCGTCGCTCGAGATCCCCTGGAACGGGCTGCGGCCCGACGCCGTGTTGTTCGCCAGGCTGCCGAACATCGCGTAGAACCAGTCGACGGGCTGCCACTGGATCACCGCGCCGAGCGCGTTGAACGACCACGGGATCGTCGAGGGGTTGATGAACTCGTAGTTCATCAGCTGGTTGTATTGGTTGTTCGAGTACGTGTTGAGGTCCATGTAGACCTCGGGATCCATGAACCCGATCGTCGCGACCAGCTGCCCGTCGAGGAACGACTGCTGCCACGCGCACTGGTAGAGGAACGCCTGCTGCCCGTACTCGGTGCCGACCGGGTAGCCGATCGCGCCGATGTTCGTCGGGACGTTCTGCTCGCCCGCGTCGGTCCCGAGGCCGGTGCCGGCCGACGCGCCGAGCGTCAGCCAGCCGGCCGTCCCCGAGAGGTCGTCGCTCTGGAAGACGTTCCACGTCAGGTACGAGTTGAACGAGTAGTAGCCGATGTTTCCGTCCTGGCCCGGAAGCACGCCGCTCATCGCGCTGTAGCTCATCGACTGCCAGATCGCGTAGTTCACGCCGTACTTCGCGAGCTCGGTCTTGACGGCCTGCGCCGCGAGCGACAGCGGGTCGCCGGTGATGAGCGCGCCCTGCTGCAGGCACTGGTCGCCGTAGAGCGTCGTCGACGCGAGGTACGGCATGAGCTTCGGCTGCTCGGCCGGAAACAGCTTGAAGGCAGGTTGGTCGGCGAACGGGCCGGCGGCATCGTCGTCCGGGCCTTCCTGCCGCATCGCGCGGTCGGGATCGTCGATCGGCGGTGCGGGGGCCGGCGGCGATGCGGGTGGCTGCTCCGGCGGAACGGGCACCGCCGCGTTCCCGGCATCCTGGCCGTGCGTCGGGGCCGCGCTCGCCGCGGCGATCGACGCAGCGGCGAGCGCGAGCCTCGAGGTCAATCCGTTCATCGTGCCGGTCCCGTCGCAAACGGCGGACGGTGCGCGGGCAGCACCAGGCGTCCTTCGATCGCCTGCGCGACCCGGAGCGCGGTGCCCTCGTCGAACACTCGGGACATCACGGTCGCGGTGAGCGGCCTCCCCGCCGCCGACAGGCCCGCGCGCGCCACCGCGCACGGCTGGCCGGTGGAGTTCGTGAGCGTCAGCAGCCCGCCCGCGAACGGCGGGCAGACGACCGCGTCCACGGCGCCGAAATACGCGTTCATCCGCCGCATCGCCTCGCGGCGGTACCGCGACGACTGCACGAGCTCGATCGCCGGGATGAACCATGCCTGCCGGAAGGTGTTCGGCCACGCCTCGTCGGCCTGCCACGAGAGCCGGTCGTCGAGCCCGTCGCGGGTCAGGTCCTCGAAGGCTGCCGCCGCCTCCGCGAAGAGCGGCACGAGGAGCGGCGTCGGGTCGATGCCCGGCTCCGCGATCTCGACGAGCGACGCGCCCGCCTCGCGCAGCGCGTCGAGCACCGGTCGCAGCTCCTTGCCCGGGCCCTCGAACCACGCGGGCGCGAAGCCGATTCGCAGCCCCTCCGCGCCCTGCGCCATGCTCCACCTGAGCGGCCGCGCCTCGCTTGAGGGGTCCGCCGCGTCGGCGCCCGCCAACTGCGACAGCACGAGCCCGCAGTCCGTCGCGCTTCGCGCGATCGGGCCGATCTTGTCCATGGACCAGACGAGCGACATGCACCCGGTGCGCGGCACGCGACCGAAGGTCGGCCGCAGCCCGCTCGCGCCGCAGCGCGCGCACGGGCTGACGATCGAGCCGAGCGTCTCGCTGCCGAGCGCGAACGGCACGATCCCCGCCGCCACCGCGCACGCGCTGCCGGCGCTCGAGCCGCTCGATCCCTCCTCGGGGTTCCACGGGTTCCTGCACGTGCCGCCGAACCAGATGTCGCCGTAGGCGAGGGCGCCGACCGCCGTCTTCGCGACGAGCACGGCGCCCGAGCGCTCGAGGGCGGAGACGACCCACGCGTCCGATGTCGGCACGCGATCCTGCCAGGGCTCCGCGCCCCAGGTGGTGCGTACGCCCTTCGTATCGAGGATGTCCTTCGCCGCCCACGGGATGCCGTGCAGCGGGCCCCGCGCCTTTCCGGCTTCGAGCTCGGCGTCCATCGAGCGTGCGCGCTCGAGCGCCTGCTCGCGCATCACCGTGATCGCGCAGCGCAGGGTCGGGTTCATCCGGTCGAACCGGTCAAGCGCG
>JAIYBS010000055.1 GCA_027488415.1 Planctomycetaceae bacterium
GCCGAGCTTTCGGAGCCCGGCCTCGACGCCGGGGCGGGCCTCGGCCGACGGCGCGGGCACGCAGACCACGACCTCGTGCCCCGCCGCGCGAAGCGCGGCGACGAGCGACCCGCGGAGCTTGACCACGAGGTCTCCGAACCCGCCGATGAGGGCAATTCGAGCCATGCGGTTGTGATACCCGATGGGAAGCGGCCGCGGGCGGCAAAGTGCGCGCCGCTACGATCGGATCCGTGGCGCCAGCGATCCTCCGAGTCATCGAGCCGAACCTCGTCGGTGCCTCCGGGCACTACGGGGAGTACGTGCGGGCGCTCGCGGAGCGGGCCGAGGGGAGGTTCTCGCGGATCGAGGTGCTCTGCGATGCCGGTGCGCGGCTCGGCTCGCTCGCGGACTGCGCACCGCTCGAGTTCCGGCCGTGCTTCCCCGGCCGCGGCCGACGTGCCGCGGAGTGGCGTGCGCTGCGCGAGGCCGTGGCCGCGCACGATCCGTTCCTCGTGCTGACGGCACGGACGCCCGACGTCGTGATGCTCGAGGCGGCGTCGCGGCTCGCGGGGCGGGATCTCGGCCACGCGCGGCTCTACTTTCACTGGAGAGAGCGCTCGACGGCGCAGCGTGTCGCGGCGACGGCATGCACGAAGGTCCGGCGAGAGGCGCTCGCGATCGCGCCGACGCCCACGACCGCGGAGTTCCTGCGGTCGACCGGCTGGAGGCGCGTGCTCGAGATCCCGTACCCGGCGATCGCGCCCGAGGCGCCCTTCCCTGCCGGACCGCTCGAGCGGCTGCTCGTTGCCGGGGCAGCGCGGATGAACAAGGGGATCGACGCGGTGGCCGCGCTCGCCGCGCGCCTCGCGCAGCGCGGGGACACGGTCGAGCTCCTGGTGCAGACGACCGGAAAGCGCCGCAGCGGAGCGAGCGGGACGAAGGAGGCGAAGGCGCTCGCGGACCTCGCCGCGAGCGGGTGCCCGGGCCTGCGGCTCGATCCGTCCGCGCCCGATCGCCCGGCCTACGTCGCGCGTTTCCGCGGCTCCCTGGTGCTCACGCCCTACTGCCCGGACACCTTCGCCGACAACGTGAGCGGCATCGCGCTCGATGCGCTGCTGCACGGCGCGCCGGTCGTGGCGACCGCGGGCACCTGGCAGGCGCGCGTCGTCGAGCGGTACGGCGCGGGAACGGTGATGCGCCGCTGGGACGCGGACTCGCTCGACGAGGCAGTGGCGGATGCGAGGGCGCGGTGGGACGAGGTGTCGGCGGCGGCCCGGCGCGCGGCGCAGGAGCTGGCGTCGGCGCACGACCCGGCGCACCTCGTGCGCGCGCTCGCGTGCGGGCGCTGAGCGGCCGGGGAGCCGAGGGAGACGGCGATCCGGTCAATCCGCGGAAGCGGCGCCCGCAAGGAGCCTGACAAGCGACTCGTGCAGGCGCGGCGTCGCGCAGACGATGCCCGAGGCATCGCGGAAACGCCGGCCGCAGGAGAAGTCGAGCGGACGGCCGGCCGCGTCGGTGACGACGGCGCCCGACTCGCGCGCGATCAACGCGCCTGCCGCGTGGTCCCAGATGCACTCGCGGTAGCCCGCGGAGGGGCTGAGGCGCACGTAGCAGTCCGCGTCACCGCGGGCGACGAGGGCGTACTTGGCCTGGCTGTCGATCCGCACCGGGTCGACCGTGCCCAGCGCCGCGGCGCGCGCCTCGAGGGAATCGGAGCTGCTGTGCGCCTTCTCGACGCTTCCCGCGATGCGGACGGCGTCGCCCGGCGACCACGGGTGGGCACGCACGGGCCGGGGCGACCACGAGGCGAGCGGCGACTGCACGGCGCCAAGGCCGTCGATCGCGACCGCGAGGATGCCGTCGCCGGGACCGCTGCCGTCCATGCCGAGCCGCGGGGCAGCGAGCACGCCGAGCACGGGGCGCCCGCGCTCGACGAGCGCGATCGCGACCGCGAACTGTCCGCCGCGCAGGTAGCCCTTCGTGCCGTCGAGCGGATCGACCGTCCAGAAGGAGCCGACTCCGCCCTCGCCTGCGCAGGACGCGAGCGCATCGCGGAACGATGCCTCGCCGGCATCGATGCCCGAGGCAGCGAATGCCGAGTGCGCGCGCGCGACAAGCGCCGCGCCGCCGAGTGCCTCGGCTTCCTCGAGGCTCTCCTCGGCGACGATCTCGACGCCCGCGCCGAGCGCGCGGCGGAGCGCGATCACGATGGCGGCCTGGCTCGCGAGGTCAGCGACGGTCGCCGGGCCGGCCGCGCCCTTCTCGACGACGGAGCCCGACGAGAGCGCCTGCGGATCGCCGACCGCGGCGATCGCGCGCGACGCGGCACGCGCGGCGTCCAGCGCCGCCGCGAGGCGACGGTCCGAGGCGGGATCGATCGCGGTGCCCATGGCGCAGCGCTGCAGCGCGGTCAGCGCTTGCGGTAGCGGCCTTCGGTGCCGCGCTTGCCGTTGGACTCGAGCGCGGGCGCGACCTTCTTGCCGTCGCGGCGGTAGCCGAGGACGAGGCGCCGGAACGCGGAGTTCGCCTTCTTCGGGTCGAGGCCGGCGGCCGCGCAGATCTGCTCCTTCGTGCTCCACGCGGTCGGCAGCGAGGCGACGAGCTTGGCGGTCATCGCGTCGACCTCGCTGCTGGGGGCGCGGACCCGCTGACGCGTCGCGCCGGCGGGCGCGCCCTTGCGGTAGTCGTTCCAGGCGGCGCGGGCGGATCCGGCGAGCTCGCTCGAGAGCTCGCGAAGCGCGCCGAGCAGGCCGTTGTGCTCGCCGAGGAGCTGGTCGTACTTCGAGCGCAGCGAGCGGAGATCCTTCACCTCGGCGGCCAGCGTGCGGATGTCGTGCGAGATGTTGTGCGCCTTCGGGGCCTTGCGGCGCGCGATCGCCTTCGCGGGTCGGGCGGTGCGGGCGGGCTTGGTCGCGGTCTTCGCGGCGTGCTTGGAGGACTTGCTCATGAACACCAAATGATACGCAATGCCGAGGCAATGCACCACCCATTTGATTCGCAAGTCACGCGGAAGGTTCCCCGTTTCGCGGCAGTCAGGCGCCCCGCGAGGCCGAGATCGTGCCCGCGACGAGCGCCGCCACGCAAGATTCCGCCGTGTCGAGGCCCGTTCGCAGGTGCAGTTCCGCGGACACGGGCGCCTCGTACGGCGCGTCGATTCCGGTGAATCCGGCGATTTCCCCGCGACGCGCCTTTGCGTAGAGGCCCTTCGGGTCGCGTGACTCGGCGACGGCGAGGGGCACGTCGACGAACGCCTCGAGGAACGGGATCCCGGCCTCGGCGTGACGCGCACGGACTCGATCGCGGTCGGCGCGGTACGGGCTGATCATCGCGACGATCGCGACCGCGCCGCACTCGGCGAGCAGCAGCGCCGCCTCGCCGGCGCGGCGCACCGCCTCCGCGCGACCGGCCTCGTCGAAGCCGACGCCGGCGTTCAGTCCGTGGCGGAGGTTGTCGCCGTCGAGGCGCATCGCGAGGCAGCCCTTCTCGAGGAGCGCGCGCTCGGCCGCGACGGCGATCGTGCTCTTTCCGGCGCCCGAGAGACCCGTGAGCCACACGGTGAGCCCGCGCTGCCCGGCGCAGCGGGCGCGGAGCGCGGCGTCGGCCGAGCCGGGATGCCAGCGGATGTCGCCCGTCATGCCGCGGCTCCGGCGATGCGCACCGCGGACCAGCGGTCGCGGATCCTCGACGCGCCGCGCTCGCCCCAGAAGTGGCGGGTGACGGGGTCGGTCACCACGGACTCGATCCAGTCGGGATGCGAGGCGATCATCCGGCCGACCGCGTCGGCGATCGCCGGCCGCCCCTTGTCGAAGCCGCGGCCGGCGTTCGAGCGCTCGAGGCGGAGCCCGGGAATCTCGAGGAACGAGCGCAGCGCCTCCTCCTTGCCCGCGTCGGCGACATCGGCGCGGAGCACCAGGATCCGAAGCGCGCCCTGCTCGTACGCCGACCAGCCGCGCTCGTGGTCGAAGGGAACGGCGGACCAGTCCCAGCCAAGCCCGGCGCGCACGTCGTGGCGCATCCAGTCGACCATCAGGTTGCGCGGAAAGCGCCCGAAGAAGGTGCGGCCGAGCGCGGCCTCGGGGTCGGCGCCGGCGGCAAGCGCCGCGCGGAGCTCGGGCGTCCACCAGCCGGCGAAGGAGTAGAGCACGCTCGCGGGAACGGCGATCGGGTCGCGGATCGTGAGCACGACGTCGGCCGCGCGACCGGCCTCGACGATCCCGTGGCGGACCGCGAAGTTGCCGTAGTGGCTCGAGAGCGGCACGCCGCTCGCGTGCACGATCGGCTCGGTCGCCTCGCGGAGGACGTTTCCGAGGTGCTGCGGCGCGAGCGCGTGCGCCTTGATGGCGACGCCGCCGCGCCAGGCGCGGATCGCGTGGTGGATCGAGGTGCTCGAGGTCCGGTACGTGCCGTAGGTGACTGCCGGGCGCGGGCCGACCGGCGCACCGAACCGCACGCGCTTCACCGCGTAGCGCGCCAGGAAGCTCGGCAGGCGGTGGAGGTCGGCAAGCTCGATCATCGGGGGCCGAGGATAGCCCGGATCCGCGCGTGGGCGCTCATCGGGTGCCCGGATTCGCCCGCGACGCGTGCGCGGCCCTCACGGCGTCGGCGTAGTCGCGCGCGAGCAGCCCCTTCGGGCGCCGCAGCGCGAGCAGCGCGCGCCGGACGGGCGAGATGCGCATCGCGAGTCGCGATGCCGCGCCGCCGCGCACGAACGCATGGATGCCGCCCGCGGGCACGTAGCGCATGCCGAGCTCGCGGGCGATGTGCCGCATCGAGCGACGCGCATAGAACGAGACGTGCTGGCCGTGCTCCGGCGCCCAGTACCACCACTCGCCGAGGGGAGGTGCGGGCTCCGACACGCAGTTGGTCGTCGCGAGGATCAGGTCGGTTCGCTCGGCCGCCGGGCGCAGGAACGACCACGGGTCGACCATGTGCTCGAGCACCTCGACCGCGAGCACCGCGCCCCATCGGTCGCGCGACTCGAGCGTCGCCCCGTGGCCGCGCGCGTGGATGTTCGCGCAGAACGGATCCCAGTGGTGGCAGTCGATGCCGCGATCGCGCAGCATGCGCGTGAGCGTGCCGTAGCCGCCGCCCCAGTCGAGGACGGGCGCCCGCAGCGCGCCGGTGCAGGCGAGCACCGAGGGGATCCGCGTCGAGAGCGAGCGACAGCGCGACAGGAGGCCGATGTCGGTGGCGGTGATGGCGTCCGAGTACGCCTCGTCGAGCCACCACGGCGCGTCGGTCTGCACGAACCCGCACGCGCCGCACTGGTGGTACGCGGGCTCGTGGCGGCCGAGCACGCGCATGGTGCCGAGCCGGCGCATCGCGCCGCCGCAGATCCGGCACGCGGGCGACGCGTCAGCCAACGCGCACCTCCGCGTCGAGCGGGGGCGAGCGCAGCTTCCAGAGGCCCATCGCCGCGAGGTGCCGCGCGGCGTCGCGCGCACGCGAGGCGCCCGAGGACTCCTGGTGCAGCGCGCCCGGCAGGTAGCCGTAGTCAAGCTGTGCGCCCATGCGGCGCATGCGCCGGCGGTTCACCGCGGCGGTCTGCAGCTGCAGCCGCGGCGCGCCCTGCAGCTCGAACCAGTTGCTGACCACCACGTCGTCGTGGCAGAAGCAGGCGCGGCACTCGTTCGCGCGCGCGACGTGCTCGGCGAAGCCGGTGCCGAAGGCACTCCGGTGTGCCGCATAGCACGCCCATCCCTCGATCAGCTGGACCGGCTGCGTCCCCTTGGCAAGCTGCGACTCCCAGCCCGGCCCGAGGTCGTAGCCGGAGAAGCCGACCACGGTGCCGGGCCGTTCGGCCATCGCGCGCAGGAGGTGCTCGATCGACTCCTGCAGGTAGAGGACGTCGTCGTCGGCGACCACCACGACCACGTCCTCGCCCGCGGGGATCCGCTCGATCGTGGGAACGGTCTTGGTGGCGGGCCCCACGTCGTCGACGCGGAAGACGCGCACGCGCGAGTCGATGGTCGCGCACCACGCGGGCAGCACGTACGGCTCGCCCGTGCGGCGGAAGACGTGCGGGACGTTCAGGTGGATCTCGTCCGGCGGGCACGTCTGGTTCAGCAGCGTGCGGACCGAGCGCTCGAGACCGTCGGCAAGGCGCGCGGGCGAGGTGGTCATCGAGACGATGACGCGCGAGGGAACCGGACGCGCGGCGGGCACCGCGGGCCGCGCCCACTCGCGGGCGGCGCGCGCCGTCCGGAGTCGACGGCGGAAACGCTTGACGGGCCCTCGGCGCAGCGCGTGGTGGATACCGAAGCCGACGAGCGCTGCGGCCGCGAACGCGAGCGCGACGAAGACGGGCGTGGGAACGGCGGGATCCATGCGCGCGTCGGAGCGTACCCCGCACGCGCGATGCACGGACGTGCCGCGCGGGAGCGCGGTCGAACGGACCCGCGAAGGGCGTTCGCTACCATTGTCCGCGAAGGAAAACCGTGAATTCAGCGCCCGTCCTGATCCTCTTCTTCAATCGCCCGGATGCGCTGCGGGCGGTGCTGGAGCGGGTCGATGCGGCGGCGCCGCGCCGCGTCTACCTCGCGTGCGACGGCCCGCGCGAGGGGCGCGCGGACGATGCCGAGCTCACGGAGCGATGCCGGCGGATTGCGCTCGAACGCGCGTGGAAATCCCCGCCGGCGACGCGCTTCCTCGCCTCGAACGAGGGCTGCGCTCGCGCCGTGAGCGGCGCGATCTCGTGGTTCTTCGAGCAGGAGCCCGAGGGCATCGTGCTCGAGGACGACTGCGTGCCGGACCCGAGCTTCTTCCGCTACGCGACCGAGCTGCTCGAGCGCTACCGCGGCGACGAGCGCGTGATGTCGATCGACGGCGCGTCGTTCGACATGCGGCGTCGCGAGCAGGGCTCGCCCTCCTACCGGTTCTCCCGCTGCCCGCACGTGTGGGGATGGGCGTCGTGGGCGCGGGCATGGCAGCACTACCGGCTGCGCCTGACCGAGGACGAGGTCGCCGCGCTTCCCGCCGACCGCTATCCGGCGCAGTCGGCGGCGACGCTCCGCGGCTGGCGCAGGAAGTTCCGCTCGGTGGCGCACGACCGCCCGGCGACCTGGGACTACCAGTGGACCTTCGCGCACCTGCGCAGGGGCGGGCTGGTCGCGTCGCCGACGCGCAACCTCGTGACGAATGTCCCGATGTCGACCGGCGCGCACATGGCGGGACGCGGACTCTGGCAGGGAATGGCGGCGGAATCGATGGAGTTCCCCCTCCGGCATCCGGGGTCCGCGGAGGCCGACCGCGAGCTGGACGCGCACGTCGAGGCCGTCCACTGCAACCATCGGCCGTGGCTCGCGCGCAAGCTGCACCAGGTGCTCGTGAGGCACCGGCTGCTCTCGGACGAGTCGCTGCGCCGCGGCTTCACGACGGGGGCACGCGGTGACTGACGCGACGCGCGGCTTCGACCTCCGGCAGTTCCTCGCGAACGCGCACGCGCTGGCCGCGGGCACCTGGCTCGCCGGACTGGGACTCTTCCCCGCGGTCGAGGGCATCGCCTTCGCGGCGCTCTGCGTGATGACCGCGATCCGCTGGCGCGAGACGGGCGCGGCGCTCGCCGACCGGTCGATCCGCGCGCCGCTGGTGCTGCTCGCGTGCCTCCTCGGTTGGATGGCGGCGGCGTGCGGGTGGGGCGAGAGCGGCGTGGCGCTCGATTCCGAGCTTCCGAACCGCACGTTCCTCGGCGTCGCGATGGTGCTCGGCGCCGCGATGCCGACGTGGGGCATCCTCGCCTCGATCTCGGTCGCAGGCCTGTGGTGGTGCGTGTCCGCGGCGGCGCTCCGGGCCGGATGGCATCGCCCGGCGCCGCTCGTGCCGGCACACGTGAGCGCGACGTTCCTTGGCTTTGCGGGACTGGGCGCCACCGGAATCGCGTGCCTCGTCGGCGACCGCCGGCGAACGGTGCGGGCCCTCGGAGCGGGGGCGCTCGCCGCGGCGATCCTCGGCATCTCGATGTTCGCGAGCCGGGGCAGCCTCGTCGGCATGATCGCCGCGCTCGCATGCTGCCTGGTCGCGGCGGCGGTCCGGCGCAGCAACTGGCGAACCCCGCTCGCGATTGCGATCGGCGTGCTCGCGCTGGCAGTGCTGCTGCTCCCTGCAATGCCGATCTGGCGGAAGGCGACCGCGTCCATCAGTCGGGACATGGCGGCGCTCCCGGACGACCGGCCGATCTCGTTCATGGACGCCTACCGGGTGGCGAACCCGGCCCGTGCCGCGCTCCACTCGTGGACCGCGGAGCGCATCGCGGAGCGCCCGATGGCGGGACACGGGGCGAGGACGTGGCCTGCGGACCGCGCACGATGGAAGTCGGAGGCCGACCGGGCGGACCCGCCCGCGACCGCGGCCGCGACGAAGCCGGTCCGGCGGCCGAAGTCGCCGTCGCGACCGCCGGACTCCGCGCACTCGCTCTACCTCGAGGCTGCGTACGAGTACGGCGCGGTCGGCGTCCTGCTCCTTGCGGGCACGCTGGCCGCGCTCGGCGGGACGGCCGCGCGGGCGGGACCCGGCGTCCGCGCCTCGGCGGCGCTGGCGCTGGTGGCCATGACCGCGGTCGTCGGCCTGGGCGACCTGGTGCTGAACTCGCGGCCCATGGCGGCGCGCATGGCGGCGATGTTCGCGCTCGCCGCGTGCGCACGGCTACCATCGTTGAAGCAATGCACCCGTCCCTGACGCACCTCGAGGAACTCGAGGCCGAGAGCATCCACATCTTCCGCGAGACGGCCGCGAGCTTCGAGCGGCCGGTGCTCATGTACTCGATCGGGAAGGACAGCACGGTGCTGCTGCACCTGGCGATGAAGGCATTCTGGCCGGCGAAGCCACCCTTCCCGCTCCTGCACATCGACACGACCTGGAAGTTCCGCGAGATGATCTCGTTCCGCGACGAGACGGCGCGACGGCTCGGGGTGGAGCTCCGCGTGCACACCAACCA
>JAIYBS010000287.1 GCA_027488415.1 Planctomycetaceae bacterium
AAATCGTCCCCGCGCAAATCACCTCGCGCCCGGCACAGATAGAAGAGTGATTCGTCTGCCCACGAGCCACCACGGCGGCAGCCGGATCATCCGCGAGTGCTACTTCGAGCATCCGGACTACGTGCCGCTGCTCCTGCGCGCGGGCGAGCGCTGGGACGAGCTCGAGCGCACCGCCCGGGCGCTGCACGTGAATCACGCCGGCCCGATCGTCCACCGCTGCGGCGTCCTCTACCTCGGCGCGCCCGGCAGCGAGGTGGTCGAGCGCTCGCTGGCCGCCGGCCGCGCGAACGGCATCCCGTGCGACGAAATCGACGCCGGAAAGCATGCCGGGGCGGCCCCGGCATGCTTTCCGCAGTTCCGCATCCCCGACGGCTGGATCGGACTGCACGAGCCGCGCGCCGGGTTCGTGCGACCGGAACGCGCCGTCGCCGCGGCCGCTGCGATCGCCCGGATGCACGGCGCGGAGATCCACGAGCACGAGCAGGTCGTTGACTGGTCGGAGACCGCCTCCGGCGTGCGGGTGCGCACCGATCGCGGCACGTACGAGGGCGACTCGCTCGTGATCACCGCCGGCGCCTGGACGCCGGGCCTCGCATCGCAGCTCGGCGTCCGACTCGAGCCGCAGCGCGTCGTTCTCGCCTGGTTCGCGCCGCGCGACGCCGCCGCGTGCGACGAGTCGCGCATGCCGGCGTTCTACGTCGACCGCCCCGGCGCGCCCGGCTTCTACGGCATCCCGACCGCGGCCGACCAGGGTCACCCCGGCGGCGTGAAGGTCGCGTTCCACCACGGCACGCCCTGCGACCCGGACGCCCCGCGCGTGCCCGCGACCGGCGACGAGCTCGCCGCGCTCGCCCGCGCGACCGCGCAGTTCGCCCCGGCCGCCGCCGGCCGCATCCTCGCGCACGCGACGTGCCTCTACACGATGAGCCCCGACGGGCACTTCGTGGTCGACCGCATGCCCGGCTGCGCCCGCACCTGGGTGGCCTGCGGCTTCAGCGGGCACGGCTTCAAGTTCATGCCCGTGATCGGCGAGGCGCTCGCGGACCTCGCGACGGGGGGCGCGACGAGCCTGCCGATCGGGTTCCTCGCGGCGACCAGGAAATGATGCCGGGGACCCCCCGGCATCAATTTCCGGCCGCGGAAACCGCGCCGGGGAACGCCGGGCGTCGGCTTCCTAGAATCACGGGTCTATGTCCACCACCCACGACCCCTTCAACGCGCGCACCACGCTGAAGACCGCCTCCGGCGACCGCACCTACTACCGCCTCGACGCGCTCAAGGCGCTCGGCCCGATCGACCGGCTCCCGTACTCGATCCGCGTGCTGCTCGAGGCGTGCCTGCGCAACTGCGACGGCCGCATCGTCACCAAGGAGCACGTGCAGAAGATCTGCTCCTACGACCCGGCCAAGGTCGGCGAGGACGAGATCCCGTTCATGCCCGGTCGCGTGGTGCTTCAGGACTTCACCGGCGTGCCCTGCGTGGTCGACCTCGCCGCGATGCGCGACGCGATGAAGCGCCTCGGCGGCGACCCGAAGCGCGTGAACCCGCTCGTGCCGTGCGACCTCGTCATCGACCACAGCGTGCAGGTCGACGCGTTCGCGAGCGGCATGGCGCTCACCATCAACGGCGAGCTCGAGTTCGAGCGCAACAAGGAGCGCTACGAGTTCCTCAAGTGGGGCCAGAAGGCGCTCTCGAACTTCCGCGTCGTGCCGCCCGCGACCGGCATCGTGCACCAGGTGAACCTCGAGTACCTCGCGAAGGTCGTGTGGGAGCAGGACGGCGTCCTCTACCCGGACAGCCTCGTCGGCACCGACAGCCACACCACCATGATCAACGGCCTCGGCGTCGTCGGCTGGGGCGTGGGCGGCATCGAGGCCGAGGCGGTCATGCTCGGCCAGCCGATCTACATGCTGATCCCCGAGGTCGTCGGCGTGCGCGTCACCGGCAAGCTCCCGGAGGGCACCACCGCCACCGACCTCGTCCTCACGATCACGCAGGTCCTCCGCAAGTTCGGCGTCGTCAACAAGTTCGTGGAGTTCTTCGGCCCGGGCCTCGCGGAGATGTCGCTCGCCAACCGCGCGACCATCGCCAACATGGCCCCCGAGTACGGCGCGACGATCGGCTTCTTCCCGGTCGACGAGCAGACGCTCGAGTACATGCGCCTCTCCGGCCGCAGCGAGGAGCTCGTCAAGACCGTCGAGCAGTACTCGAAGGCCAACATGCTCTGGCGCGACGATGCCGCCAAGATCACCTACACGGCCGTCGTCGACGTCGACCTCTCGACGATCGTCCCGAGCCTCGCCGGCCCGGCGCGCCCGCAGGACCGCGTGCAGCTCAGCGACATGAAGGCCGCGTGGCACCGCGAGCTGCCGAAGTTCCTCGAGAAGGGCTCGACCGGCAAGCCCGCCGGCAACGGCAACGGCGGCGCGATGCAGAACGAGGGCGGCACCGCCACGCTGGCGGCACCGGCCAAGGTCGCCGTGCGCGACGAGGAAGGCAACGAGTTCCACCTCACCCACGGCGACGTGGTGATCGCCGCGATCACCAGCTGCACCAACACCAGCAACCCGAACGTCATGATCGGTGCCGGCCTCGTCGCCAAGAAGGCGCGCGAGAAGGGCCTCACCCGCAAGCCGTGGGTGAAGACCAGCCTCGCGCCCGGCAGCAAGGTCGTCACCGACTACCTCGTGAAGGGCGGCCTGCTGAAGCCCCTCGAGGAGGTCGGCTTCTACCTCGTCGGCTACGGCTGCACCACCTGCATCGGCAACAGCGGCCCGCTGCCCGACCACATCGGCAAGGCCATCAAGGACGGCGAGCTCGTCGTCTCGAGCGTCCTCTCGGGCAACCGCAACTTCGAGGCGCGCGTGCACCAGGACGTGAAGGCGAACTACCTCGCGAGCCCGCCGCTCGTCGTCGCGTACGCGATCGCCGGCACCGTCGACATCGACCTCGCGAAGGACCCGATCGGCACCGGCAGCGACGGCAAGCCCGTCTACCTGAAGGACATCTGGCCCTCGCAGAAGGAGGTCGACGACGCGGTCTCGAAGTTCGTCACCCGCGAGCAGTTCACCCACGAGTACGCGCACGTCTTCGACGGCAGCGACGAGTGGCAGAAGATCCACGCCACCGCCACCGAGGCCTACGGCTGGGACGCCAAGAGCACCTACATCCAGAATCCCCCGTACTTCGAGGGCATGACGATGGACGTGCACCCGATCAAGCCGATCGCGGGCGCGCGGTGCCTGGCCGTGCTCGGCGACAGCGTCACCACCGACCACATCTCGCCGGCCGGCAACATCAAGTCCGATTCGCCCGCGGGCAAGTTCCTCACGGAGCACGGCGTCTCCGTGGCCATGTTCAACAGCTACGGCAGCCGCCGCGGCAACGACCGCGTGATGACGCGCGGCACGTTCGCCAACACGCGCATCCGCAACCGGATCACCCCCGAGAAGACCGGCGGCTGGACCCGCGACTTCACCGACGGCGGCAAGGAGAAGTTCATCTTCGACGCCGCGATGGGCTACAAGGCCAAGGGCGTCCCGCTCGTGGTGCTCGCCGGCAAGGACTACGGCATGGGCTCGAGCCGTGACTGGGCGGCGAAGGGCACGTTCCTCCTCGGCGTGAAGGCCGTGATCGCCGAGAGCTACGAGCGCATCCACCGCTCGAACCTCGTCGGCATGGGCGTGCTGCCGCTGCAGTTCCTCGACGGCCAGAGCGCGGCGAGCCTGGGCCTCGACGGCACCGAGACCTTCAGCGTGGCGATCGACGACAAGGTCGAGCCGCGCCAGAAGATCGAGGTGACCGCCGTCAAGGCCGACGGCACGAAGGTGCAGTTCGACACCCGCTGCCGCATCGACACGCCGGTCGAGGTCGACTACTACCGCAACGGCGGCATCCTGCACACGGTGCTTCGGAAGATGGCGGCGCGCTAAGGCCGTCGGCCGTCGGCCGCTCGGTTGCCGGCGCGCCCGCGGCGCCGCGCTCCGTGCGACGAATGCGCCTGAAATTCCGCACGAAACCCCGGATCCTCCCGTCACCGCGCCGACACTGGCGCGGTGACGGTGCTTTTGAGGCAGCTTCAGTCCGTCGTCGACGAGCTGCTCGGCAGGGGGCTGCCCGTCCCCTCCGAGTCGCTGCGCCGCTCGCGCTTCGTGCCCGACCGCCCGTGGTCGTGGTGTCCGCGATGCGGCGCGGGATCGCCGGCGGTCCCGCATCGATGTCGCGACGCGGATGCTCCGGAGTGCGTCGTCCGGCTCGGTGCGCACCGCGGGCCGCTTCGCCGATGGATCGTCGACGTGAAGCACGCGGGCTGGGAGCCGATGGCCGAGCTGCTCGGCGCGATGCTTGCGCGGCAGGCGGCCGCATGCGGCGTGGTCGCGCCGGGCGAGGCAGACGCGGTGGTCGTTCCCGTGCCGACGCCGTTCCTCCGTTCGCGTTCGCGCGGCATCGCGCACGCGGAGGCGATCGCGCACTCGCTCGCGCGCAGCGCGTCGCTGCGATGCGTCGATGCACTGCGCCAGCGCCACGCAGGCTCGCAGGTGCGCGCGGATACGCAGCACTCGCGGCGTGCGCGTCGCGCGCGCTTCGTCCCGCGATGGCGCTCGTCCGTGCGGGTCGCGGGTGCGCACGTTCTCCTGGTGGACGACGTGCGAACCACGGGTTCGACGCTTCGGGAGGCCGCATTGGTGCTTCGCGCCCTGGGGGCAGGGCGGGTGACCGGGGTAGTGGCCTCGGTTCGGGAGTAGTTCCGATAGGCAGAATTTTCACTTGCCACTTTTTGGGCGAGGCGTATAATTCTCCCGTCCGGCCGTTCGCAACGGCTTTGGCGTGCGGTTCCGCAGGATGCGACCGCGCCCCGGGGTGTGATTTCGCCAGAAAATCCCCGCAGGAGCCGTTCCACCCCCTTGACGGCCTCTTGGGTTTGATTACAATTCGCGACCCGCTTCAGCCACGGCTGACGCGTCTTCTCTTTGACAAGTGAACAGTTGGAACGCCGCGAGGATGCGCCAGCGGCCAGTGCCGGTCACGACCAGCATTGGACGCAAGCCTGCAGAAGCAGGCAAAACAGACGGTCACAGCCGTCTGCTTGGACATCCTTCGTGAAGCCAAAAAACGAAGTGAACGGTCAATTCCACAGCCATCACTTTGCCTCGAAAGGGGCAAGGCGAATGGGTGTCCAAAATTGCCGGGATAGCCATCCCGGCACGTCGGAACGCGAAAGTGTGGACCGACGCTAAAGACCGGCCCGTCCTCTGGACGGGTCGCCAGGCAACTCTCATTCGAAGCTAAGCGGGCTTGCCCGCTTTGAATAGAACTTAAGTGAAGAGTTTGATCCTGGCTCAGATTGAACGCTGGCGGCATGGCTAAAACATGCAAGTCGAACGCCTGTAGCAATACAGGAGTGGCGAAAGGGCGAGGAATAGATTCCTACGTACCTTGAGGTCGGGGATACCCCGGAGAAATCCGGATCAATACCCGATGTGGTCGAGAGATCAAAGGTTTACCGCCTCAAGAGTGGGGAATCTCCTATCAGCTAGTTGGTGAGGTAATGGCTCACCAAGGCGAAGACGGGTAGCGGGTGTGAGAGCACGGCCCGCCGCATCGAGACTGAGACACTGCTCGGACTCCTACGGGAGGCTGCAGTAACGAATCTTCCGCAATGCGCGAAAGCGTGACGGGGCAATGCCGCGTGCAGGATGAAGCCCTTCGGGGTGTAAACTGCTGTCAGGGTGCAGGAATGAAATGACCATACCCAAAGGAAGCACCGGCTAACTCTGTGCCAGCAGCCGCGGTAATACAGAGGGTGCGAGCGTTAATCGGAATCACTGGGCTTAAAGGGTGCGTAGGCGGATGCAAAGGCGCTTTGTGAAATCCCACGGCTCAACCGTGGAATTGCTTGGCGAACCATGCGTCTTGAGGTTGGTAGAGGTCACTGGAACGATAGGTGGAGCGGTGAAATGCGTAGATATCTATCGGAACGCCAAAGGTGAAGACAGGTGACTGGGCCAAATCTGACGCTGAGGCACGAAAGCGTGGGGAGCAAACGGGATTAGATACCCCGGTAGTCCACGCTGTAAACGATGCACACTTGGTTGGAGCGGTTTGACTCCGTTCCGGCCGTAGGAAAACTGATGAGTGTGCCGCCTGGGGAGTACGGTCGCAAGATTAAAACTCAAAGGAAGTGACGGGGGCTCACACAAGCGGTGGAGCATGTGGCTTAATTCGAAGCACCGCGAAGAACCTTATCCCAGGCTTGACATACATGGATTAGTTCTATGAAAGTAGAACAACAGTCGCAAGACCGGAACATGTACAGGTGCTGCATGGCTGTCGTCAGCTCGTGCTGTGAAGTGTCGGGTTAAGTCCCTCAACGAGCGAAACCCCTATCGTTAGTTGCTAACAGGTAATGCTGAGGACTCTAGCGAGACTGCCGGTGTCAAACCGGAGGAAGGTGGGGATGACGTCAAGTCCTCATGGCCCTTATGCCTGGGGCTGCACACGTGCTACAATGGTGAATACAGAACGATGCAAGACCGCGAGGTGGAGCAAATCGCTTAAAGTTCACCCCAGTTCAGATAGCAGGCTGCAACCCGCCTGCTTGAAGTCGGAATCGCTAGTAATCGCGGATCAGCTACGCCGCGGTGAATATGTTCCTGAGCCTTGTACACACCGCCCGTCAAGTCATGGGAGCCGGCAGTGCCCGAAGTCGCGCAAATTCATGCGTGCCCACGGCAAGGCTGGTGACTGGGACTAAGTCGTAACAAGGTAGCCGTAGGGGAACCTGCGGCTGGATCACCTCCTTTCTAAGGGAATATTCTTAGACACGTGTCAGGAGCAATCCTGATCGTGAATTCGTCAAGACATCCTCGTCCTAACGCGAAAGCGTGGGATAGTTTGCTGGTAACAGTGAATGAAGGTTTCCAACTGCTGCTTGATATACACAACGACGACCCCGCTGCATAAGCGGGGTTGTTCGTTTTTGTCGCTTACGTATTCGTTGAGCTCCGAGGGTGCACTCCGACTGCGCCGAGTGCATCGCTGCGCCTGAACTTGTGATGGTTTCGCGTGCGAAGGTGGAGCGACGCCATCAAGCAGAACCCGATCGTGATCGCGTGCGCCTGACCTTGCGTGCTCTTTGCTCAAATCGTGAGCATTCGACATTCCGGTCTCACCACAACTGGGCGCGCGCTTGGCCGTCGCCTGCAGACAGTTCGTTGGGAAAAAAAGAACTCGGCGCCCCTGAAGGCGCCGAGCTCTGTTCGACTGGCCTTTCCGCCGTCGAATTCGGATGAGCCTACGACGGAGGTCCAGTCCGTCGGGCCGCTTTCCGATGGAGTCCCAAGGTTCCAGCTTGGGACTCGTTCCCTACGCCTTGCGGCGCATGTCGCGGTGGTCCAGACCGCGACGGTCCTGTCAGGGGAAAAGAGACGGTACGACGCCAACTCTGCGCGTGAGTCCGCGAATTCCCATCATTTCTACGGCTGTAGCTGGGGTGAAGACCTTCTGGACGGGCTCTTGCATAGAAGCGAAATACGGATAAGAATATCCGTATTAGGCAGGCAACGGTCCCGTTGCGCTGTCTGATCCCCACGTGGGCCTTGTGGCTCTCTGCGAAGCCGGAATGCCGCAATCGTAAAACAGATAAAACGATCGACATTTCTGCATCACTGGAAACTTCGATGGCAATAGCAATCAACAGCACGGATGAGGCACTCGGTCGCAACTCTTCGGATCGATCGAATTCTGGCCCCACGAGTTCGAGTTCGGGTAAAGGCGCATTGGAGCGATTCACATACGACGACGCAGTCGTGCGGTGGTTCATGGGTGCGTCGGTTGTTTGGGGAATCGTCGGCATGTTGGTTGGAGTGCTGGTTGCGCTCCAACTGGCTGATCCAAGGTTCAACCTCGGACTAGAGTGGACGAGTTTTGGAAGGCTTCGTCCGCTCCACACGAACGCCGTGATCTTCGCCTTTGCCGGAAACGCGATCTTCGCGGCTGTTTATTACTCATCGCAGCGGTTGTTGAAAGCGCGCATGTTCAGCGACCTCTTGTCGCGTGTGCACTTCTGGGGTTGGCAAGCCATCATCGTTGCAGCCGCGACCACGCTGCCGCTCGGCTTCACGCAGTCGAAGGAGTACGCAGAGCTTGAGTGGCCGATTGACCTCGCAGTCGTCGCCGTGTGGGTCGTCTTTGATGAACCGACTGCGCAATGCGGCGAAAGCGACCAAGGTGGTGGACAACGCGGAAGTGCGGTGACGTGCGAAGACTCGCGAAGGCCCGCGGCAGATGCACTCGACCGGCGCTGAACTCGCGCGCGGCGCCGTCCACGTCCAAACGAAAGCGACCGCGGGTCGGATTCCGCGGTCGCCTGTCGATCGGTGCGATTTGTGTGGGATGTGGCAGCGAGCGGTCGTCGCGAGTCTGCGGGTTTCGGGCGAGGCGCGCGTTCACGCGGGCGAGTGCCTCAGGTGTCTCATGTGTGACTGTAACCTCTTCGCAGGTTCAACCTCAGCTGATCCAGCCCTTAGTCCATCCAACCCTCAGTCCATCCAACCCTCAGTCCGTCCAACCCTCAGTCCGTCCAGCCATTGAAGCCGCCGTCGGCGTAGCCGCCCCAGCCGTTCCAGTTGTTGGCGCCACGGAAGGTTCCGTAGCCTTGGCGCAGACCAAGTGGGCCTGTCTCGTAGTTCGGGCCGTACCAACCGGCGCCACCGCCGCCCGTACCGAGCGGGGCTTGCGCCTGTCCCGCGTTGTAGGCACCAAGATTGCCGTTGCGGACGGGCGCGCCGTAGACGGGCGCGGAGTAGCCCGCGTTGCCGTAGAAGTGGTTGTGGTAGTGAACGTCGCCGCCGCCGGTTTGCGGGCGGAGTTCACCGGGGCGCTGGTTGTAGCCAGCGCCGGAGGGCGTCATCGCGTTCGGGTCGTTTTGGCCGGGCTTCCCTGCGAATGAGGAGTCCTGCATGTCGCCGGGCTTGCCTGCGAAGGAACTGTCCGAGCCTTGCGAACCGTCTTGCGAGCCGTCCTGAGGTGACGGCCTTGCGGGTGCCAACCATGCGGGGCCAACCATGCCGAGTGCAGGGCGCGAAGCAGATGCCGCGCCGGATGTTGGCTCGGTCGCGTTCGGCGTCGACGCGCAGGAGGCGAGGAAGAGAACGGGAACGATCGCGGGGAGCGAGAGGCGTGCGCTGTTCAAGATGAAAGGCATGAGAAGGGGATCGGCCGTCGCGGGGGCGGGGGATGAAAGAAACCGCGTGGTCGGGGCTTCCACTGCGTCGGCGCGCGTCCACGGGTTCTTTCCCGCGCCGTACCATCGGCACCTCTCTGAGCGTCGCGAAAAGGTGCGCGCCGAATGGCATCCGGTCGATACGTGCGCTGCGACGAGTGAAGTGTGATCTGTGACCGCTCTGCTTCCGAAGGGACTTCCGTTGACGACCGCCTCTGCCACCGCTTTCCCCGTTCAGAACGCTGGTACCCCGATCGGGACTCCCGAGATCGACAACCTTGCGATCAACACGATTCGCACGCTGTCGATGGACGGCGTGCAAGCCGCCGACTCAGGCCACCCAGGTACGCCGATGGCGCTCGCGCCAGTCGCGTACGCGCTGTGGCAGGACATCCTGCGCTACGACCCCGCGAACCCGTTGTGGGCGAATCGCGATCGATTCGTGCTCTCGAACGGCCACGCGTCGATGCTGATCTACTCGCTGCTCTACCTCGCGGATGTGCAGCGTGCCGATCATCACGGTCATCTCACGGGTGAACCAACGCTGACGCTCGAAGATCTCAAGCGATTCCGCCAACTCGGTTCGCGTTGCCCTGGTCACCCTGAGTCGCATCTGACGACAGGTATTGAAACGACGACGGGCCCGCTGGGCCAAGGCCTCGCGACGAGCGTTGGTATGGCGATGGCCTCGAAGTGGCTCGGTGCGCGTTACAACCGTCCGGGCTATCCGCTCTTTGATTTCCGCGTTTGGTCGATCTGTGGCGACGGCTGCATGATGGAAGGAATCTCGGGCGAAGCGGCGAGCCTCGCGGGTCACCTCGGACTTTCCAATCTCTGCTGGATTTACGACTTCAACCGCATCACGATCGAAGGCGCGACGGATCTCGCGTACTCCGATGATGTCGCCACGCGCTTCATGGGTTACGGATGGAATGTGGTGCGCGTTGGTGACGCGAACGACATTCCGTCGCTCCTGCGCGCATATCGCGCGGCGGAGCGCTCGACCGATCGGC
>JAIYBS010000356.1 GCA_027488415.1 Planctomycetaceae bacterium
AGATCAACCTCGACTTCGACGTCTACAGCTTCGGCGCGGACGGCCAGTCGGGCGGCGAGGGCGAGAACGCCGACATCGTCGCCGGCGACAAGCGCCCGAGCTGAGTCCCGCGCGCGTGCGCGGCCACGTCCCATGACCCGAGCACGCAGGCACAACCCCACGAGCCCCGCGTCGCGCGCGGCGTTCACGATGGTCGAGCTGATCGTCGTGGTGGTCGTCCTCGCGATCGCCGCGGCGGCCATCGTGCCGCGCTTCACGGGCACCGCGACGCAGGAATCGAGCAACGCCGTCGACCAGGTGGCGGAGCTGCTCCGACTGTTCGCCTACCGACAGTCGCTCGGCTCGCAGCAGGTCGCGCTCTGGCGCGACGGCAACGACGGGCGCATCCACCTGCTCGTCATGGACGCGGACCCGGCCGATCCCGATGCGCCGCCGGAGTGGCGGCCGGACCGCTTCGCCGCGCCGATCGCGCTTCCGACGGGGCTCGAGCTCGCGGAGATCCGAAAGGACGACCAGCGCATCGACCCGGCGGAGTGGACGATCGCGAGCGTCCCCGGCGGCGAGCGCCCGAAGGTCGAGATCCGCCTCGTGGGCCACGGCATCGACTCCACCGTCGTGCTGCCGACCGCGTCCCCGAGCGTCTTCCGCGTCGACGCCGACAAGCCGGAGCCGTTCGCGCGCGACGTGATCGACCTCGACCAGGCCGGAAGGGACCGCGAGCCATGGTGAGGCACGGCGCACGGACCCGCGGCGGATGGGCGCTCCTCGACGTGATCATCGGGGGCGTGATCCTCGGCATCGGCCTCGCGGCGGTGATCTCGATCGCGGAGCGGTCGCTCGCGATGCAGCAGCGCTCGGAGCGCGAGCTGGTCGCGGCCGAGCTGCTCGACGGGCTGCTGTCGGAGGTGCTCTCGGTCGGAATCGCGGACTGGGAGCTGACGCGCGCGTCGAGCGGCAGCTTCGACGCGCCCTTCGACGACTGGCAGTGGGAGCTCGACATCGACAAGCAGGGGCTCGGCGACCCGTACCGCGTGATGGCGATCGCGCGCGACACGAAGGGCAGCGAGTTCCGCGTCGAGACGCTGATGGCGCCCCGCCCCGAGAACACCCAGGACCCGGAGCGCGCACCCACGGAGCCGATCGATCGGCAGGCCAGGTATGACGAGCAGCCCTGACCGAGCGGCGCGCCGCGCCTTCACGCTGGTCGAGCTGATCGTCGCCGGGACGATCGCGGCGATGGTGCTGACGGCGGTGACCTTCTCGCTCTCGCAGCTCGGGAAGGCGCGGAACATCGCGCGCGACCGCGCCGAGGCGTTCCAGCGCGCCACCACGGCGCTCGAGGCGGTCCGCCGCGACGTCTCGGCGACCATGCGCGCGGAGGACCTGTTCGACGCGCGCTTCCTGCTGGCGACCACCGAGGCGAGCTCGAGGAACGGTGGTCACGAGCGCAGCGACCTCCTGCTCTTCGCGACGTCGATGCGGCCGATCCGCCCCGTCGAGTACCAGGGCGAGGGGCGCGAGTACGAGTCGCACTTCCGCATCGAGGACGACGAGCTCGGGGCCGCGCTCTGGCAGCGCCGGGACAACGTCCCGGACGAGGTGCCGGACGGGGGCGGGCTCGCGACGCCCGTCGCCGACGGCGTGGTCGGACTGCTCGTCGAGGCGAGCTCGGGTGACGACTCCTGGCGGACCGACTGGGACTCCGACGTGGACGGCATCCCGAAGCTCGTGCGGATCTCCGTGACGGCGACGGGTGCCGAGGTCGGGACCGATGCGACGGCGACGACGCCCGAGGTCACGCTCCGCACCGTGGTCGCGATCGATCGCGTCGTCGCGCCGAAGGCGCCGGCGGCCGAGGAAGACCAGCAGGACCCAAACGCAGCCGGCGGCGGACAGACGCCGGCGGGCGCGGGCGATTCTGGCGGCGGCGCGCTCGGCGGCGGGGGCGCGCAGGTCCCGACGGGCGGCAGTGCGGGAGACGGAGGGCTCGGCGGCGGGCGTGGGCGCGGAGGACGAGGCGACGGCGGCGGCGATGGTCCGCGGATGGTCCCCGGCGGCGGACGCGGGAACGCGCCCGGAAACGCCGGCGGCGGACGGCCGGGCGGCGGTCGCGGCGGACGAGGGGGTGGCCGATGAGCGCCGGCAGCCGACGGGGCAGCGTGGTCGTCGTCGTCGTCTGGAGCGTCGCGATCGCCGCGGTGCTCGTGGCCGCGACGCAGGTGGTGTCGTTCCGGCAGGCAGTGGTCGGGCGCGAGACGCTCGCCCGCGTGCAGGCGCGATGGGCGGCGCGCGCGGGCGTCGAGCAGATGATCGCGATCATGGAGTTCCACCTCCAGAACGCGGACCCGAACGACCCGATGGCGGTGGTGCGCGACATGGAGGCGAACGCCATCGGCGAGACCGCGACGGGCTCGTGGGACATCCGCCACTACCTCGACGGCATCCAGTGGGCGGGGCCGATGGACGAGGGCGCGAAGCTCAACATCAACGTCGCCTCGCGCCTGGCGCTGACGAACCTCCCGGGCATGACGCCGGACGTCGTCGACGCGATCATCGACTGGCGCGACGAGAACGACGAGGTCGAGGGCCTGGGCGCCGAGCGCGACTACTACTCGAACCGCTCGCTCGGCTACCGGCCGCGCAACGGCAACTTCCGAAGCCTGGCCGAGCTCGAGCTCGTCGCGGGCGCGTGGCCGGACAACGTGCGCGGCGAGGACTGGAACCTCAACGGACGGCTCGACCCGAACGAGAACGACGGGCCGCGCTCGTTCCCGAACGACAAGCCTGACGGCAAGCTCGACGGCGGCTGGTCGCAGTACCTGACGGCCTTCTCGAAGCAGAGCCCGGTGTCGCTGAGCGGCGAGGACAAGCTCCCGCTGAAGGGATCCGACGAGGAGGGCCTCACGAAGCGCCTGGCGATCTCGGCCGAGCAGGCGCGCGCGCTCATCGCCTACGGCAACCAGCCGAACGCGCGCCCGGAGAACCTGCTGATCACGCCGCTCAGCCAGCTCGGGAACGCGGGAGCCGGCAACACCGGGAACCGCACGCCGGGCGGCATGGGCGGGTCCGGGGCGGGCGGGACGGCAGGTCGGGGGACCACGGGAGGCTCGACGGGCGGCGGCGCGAGGGGCGGCACCGGGAGCGTGGCGGTCGGCGGCACCTCCGGTGGCCGAGGCGGTGCCGCGGGCGGCGGCGGCGGGGCCACCAGCGGTCGATCGAGCGGCGGGCGGTCCACGGGCAACGCGGGCGCGGCGGCGGTGCAGGACCTGAACCCCGAGCAGCTGCGCGCGGTCCTCCGGGAGCTGACCGGCGACGACTTCACGAAGCCGGTGCCGGGACGGATGAACATCAACACGGTCCCGGAGGCGGTCCTCAAGGAAGTGCTCGAGATCGACCCGCGCGTCGCGGACGCGATCATCGCCCGCCGCAAGTCGAAGCCCGAGGGCATCGCCAGCCTCGCCGACCTGTCCTCGATGTCCGGGATCAATCCGCAGGTTCTTGGACAGCTTGCCACGCAATTCGACGTGACGAGCAGCGTGTATACCGTGACGAGCCGCGGACGCGCCGCATCGACGGGCGCCGAGGTCGAGATCGAGGCCGTGGTCGACAAGTCCAAGCTCCCCGCCACGATCATCTCCTACCGCGAGCAGTAAGAACACCGATGAGCCCCCTCCGACGGAAGCCCGCCTCCGATGCCCCGCCGCGCGATCCGCGCGTCGTGGTGATCGCCCGACCCGTCCCGGGCGGATTCGAGCTGTCCGCGTTCCGGGGCACGCGAGGCTCCGTCGAGCCGCTCGGCGAGTCGCGGTTCGAGACGACGGACGCGCGCGCCGCGAAGTTCGTCGCCGAGCACCGCGCGGCCCGCACCGTCGTCGCGCTGACCGGCGCGGACGTCATCGTGCGCGCGGTGCAGCTTCCGGCCGCGGACGAGGCCCGGCTCGAGGGCGCACTCCAGCTGAACGCGAGCACCTTCGTGCTCGGCCGCACCGCCGCCTGGCGGGTCGCGTCCGCGCTGCTCCCGCGCGAGCGCGGCGACGGGGTGCGCACCGGCATCGTCGCGGAGTGGCCGGAGGACGCCGCGCGCCCGGAGATGCCGGAAGGCATCGAGGAATCGCCGGAGGCGTCCTTCGCGCCGGCCATCGCCGGCCTCGCGGCCCTCGCCGCGTCGGCCGACGGGCCGCTCGTGTGGGTCGATGCGCGCGACGGCGTGGTGTCCATCTCGGTCCCCACCTCGCGCGGGCTGCTCGCCCGCACGATCCGGGCCGGCGCGCCGGGCGAACGGATCGCGCCCTCCGAGATCTCCCTCGCCGTCGGCGAGGCGTGCGTGCACGCGGGCGTCCCCGGCGGCGAGATCCCTGCCGCGATCGCGGCCGCGAACGAGGCCGCCGCCGCGGTGCTCGACGGCGGCTTCGGGTTCGTCGCCTCGGACCTCGCCGTACTGAACCGGTGCGTCGGCACGGACGCGCGCGACGCGTCGTGGTGGCGCGCGAACGGCCTCGACGTCGGCCTCGCGCTCGCCGCGACGGGCGCGGCGCTCGCGCTGACGCGGCTGCAGTCGAACGACCTCGGTGCGAAGCCGGATCGCGCGGGCATCCTCCTCAATCGCCTCTCCGAGCCGCGCACCGCGAAGCGGCTGCTCGTGGCCGGGCTGGTGGCCGTGCTGCTCGGCCCGCTCGCGATCGAGGGGCTCCGGCTCCTCCTCCTCAAGTGGAAGCTGCCCGACCTCGACGCCTACGTGAAGGCCGAGGATCTCGACAGGCGCAAGCAGTCGATGTACCGCGTGCTGTCGCGGCAGGGCGCGTCGATGACGAAGACCCTGTCGGACCTCGCGTGCTGCGCGCCCGAGGGCATCGAGATCGAGTTCATCAACGTGACGCAGTCCGCCCGCGGGCAAGCGGTCACGGTGCGCGGCAAGGCCCGCGCCGCCGGCAGCACGCCCGCGACCGAGGTCATGCTCGCGATGGAGACGCAGCTGCGCGAGACGGGCGCGTTCGACGCGATCCAGCGCAGCTCGGAGGCGCCCGACGCGCGCGGCTACCAGGAGTTCTCGCTCAACGCGACCGCGACGCGCCCCACCTACCTGGTGGCCTTCAACGACGACCAGGACTTCGGCAAGAAGTCGATGCGCGAGCGCCGCTTCGGCCCGATGCCCGAGGACGTGGACCTCTCCGCGTCCGGGCTCGACGCGCGCGACGCCGCGAAGCCGGCGGCGAAGACCACGGCCCCCGGCACGGCGAAGCCTGCGGACTCGACGACCTCCACCGCGGACGCGGGCAGCGCGCCCGATGCGGCGACCGCCGCAACGGGCTCCGCTCCGGCGAATGCGCCCACGACGGTGGCGGCATCGACCGGCGCGCCGAAGGCGGAGACCGCATCTGCCGCCGCGCCGAAGGCAACGACGACCGAGGATCCCGCGGCCGGCGACGCCGGCGGCAAGGACGCAGCCGACCCGAAGGCCGCTGCGCGCGCCGCTCGCGCCGGCAGCGGCCGCGGCGGCCTCGCGACGCGCAGCAACCCGGGCGGCAGCAGCGAGCCGGAGCCGCTCCCGCCGGCGCTCACCGAGAACGAGATCAACCAGATGAGCAAGGAAGAGGCCCGGCAGACGCTGGGCATCGTCTCGAAGGCCCGCAGCCGCGCGGACCTCGACGACGAGGCGAAGGCGCGCCTGAAGCGCGAGTTCGACCTCCTGCTCGAACGCTGCCGCAAGGACTGACCCGATGACCGACCACGCCGCACACGCCGAGCCGATGCCCGCGAGGCCGAAGGCCAGCCCGAAGCGAACGCTCCGGGAACAGGTCGCCGACCTCCGTGCGAGGTACGACGCGCTGCCGCGCAACCAGCGCTGGATGGTGCTCGGCGTGCTCGCCCTGATCGGCTACGTCGCCGCCGACGAGCTGCTCTGGGCACCCGCGCGTGCCTGGGCGGCGCAGAGCGAACGCATCGAGGCCGCGCTCGACCGAGGGGCCGGCCGCGCCGCGAGCGTCTCGACCGACCTGCGCCGATCCGTCGCCACCTTCGGACCCGTCGACCCGCCGGGGCCGGCGGCAACCGGCCGCGAGG
>JAIYBS010000187.1 GCA_027488415.1 Planctomycetaceae bacterium
CGCCGCGGCCGCGCTCGCGGCGGCGTCGCTCGCGGGCTTCGCGGCCGACGCGCGCGGGAGCCTCGCCGACGTGGCGGTCCTCGCGTGCACCGCGGCGGCCACCACCCTCGGCGGGATGCTGCGCGAGGTCGCGTACTACCGGTCCTCCGGCGCCGCGCTCGCCAGGATCGACGGCATCGCGATGGCGGCTGCGGCGGCAGGCGTGCTCGGCGCGTGGTGGTTCGGCGCGCCCCTCGCCGTAGCATTCGCGGCGCTGCTCGCGGTGCAGGCGGTCCGCTCCGCGGCGCTCGTCCGCGCATGCGGCCAACTCGCGACATGATCAAGGCGATCGACAGGGACCTCACCGACGGCGCACGCATCGTGCTTGCGTTCGTCGTGCTGTGGTACGTCGTTCCCGCGATCGCCTGCGCGGCGATCGAGGTGCCGACGACCTTCGACTGGCCACGCGGCCGCGGAGAAGTCTGGATGCACTTCGCGATCGCGGTGGCGTGCCTGTCGGGCGGGGCGCTCGCGGCAGGCTGGCGGCGCCGTCCGGCACCGCGGGCGTCGTCGCGGCGCCCGTTCCCGCTCGGCGTGCTCGCGCTGGCGCTGCTCGTGATCGCGGTCGGCGCGATGTCGCTCGCCGCGGGAGGCGCGTCCTGGCGCTACGGCGGCGCGTCCATGTCGGAACGGCTCTCCGGCGACGGCGGCGCGCTCGTCGCGGCGACCGCGGTGCTGCAGGCGATCGCCCCGTGCCTCGCGTGGTGGATCGTGCTGATGCGTCCCGACGCGTGGCTCGCCCCGGGCACCGGACCGCGCACGGTGCGGTGGGCGGTCGCGCTTGCGGCGATCGCCGGCATCAACGGCCTGAACACGGCGATCCGCGCGCTCTTCGCGGCGGCGTGCATGCTCTGGCCGGCGCCCGCGCACCGACTGCTCTTCTCGGGCGGCCAACGGCTCGGCAGGCGCGGGGGCGTCGCGGCGGCGCTCGCGGGAATCGCGATCCTCGGCGGTGCGTTTGCATTCACGGGCATGCTCGCGAAGACGGGCAAGACGCTCGACGCCGACTGGGAGAGCCACACCGACCCCGCGTACCTGCTGCGCCGCCACGCCGTGCACTTCCAGCACGCGATGGGCGCGCTCGAGATCGGCATCGACGAGGTCGACGACGACGGCTTCGCCGAGCGCCGCTCGCTCGCCTGGCGCGAGACCGCGTTCCGGCTCGGGGTGCTCACCGGCGACCCGAGCTGGGGCGAGCGACCCGAGCCCGCGTCGCTCTCGCGGTGGACGCTCGAGCGCTTCGCGAACTTCGACCTGCGCAACGACACGCGCAGCGGCTCCTCGCCGTCGGTCATCGGCACGGCCGCGCTGTGCCTTCCCCCGCCCTGGAGCTTCGTCGCGCTCGCGGCGTTCTCGTTTCTCCTGGTCCGCGTGCTCGACTGGTTCCTGCGCGACTGCGACCGGCTCTCGGTGCTCGGCTGCCTGCTGTTCGCGTACATGCCGATCCGCTTCGTGACGGACACGCCCCTCGGGCTCGTCAACCCGTTCGGCATCCCGGCGATCGTCGTCGGCCTCGCGGCGGTCGCGCGCATCGGCCACGGGATGTACATTCGCGCGCGACCATGGGAACCGGCGACGAGCCAAGGGACCGCGACCGCCCGGCCGTGACGATCGTCACGCCGCTCTATGACAGCGAGCAGTTCGTCCCCGGGCTCCTCGCGAACGTCGCGCGCCAGACGTTCGGCGACTGGGAGCACCTCGTGATCGACGACCGGTCCTCGGACCGCGGACCGGACCTCGTGCGCGCGCATGCCGCGCGCGAGCCGCGCTGCAGGCTCCTGACGATGGACCGCCGGGGCGGCCCGGGCGCCGCGCGCGACCGCGCGCTGGCGGAGGCGCGCGGCCGCTGGGTGGCGTTCCTCGACGCCGACGACCGCTGGCTGCCAGCGAAGCTCGCACGCCAGGTCGCGTTCATGCGCGACGGCGGCATCGGATTCTCCTACCACGACTACCGGTTCATGTCCGCGGACGGCGCGCGGATCGGCGCGCTCGTGCGCGGACCGGCCCGGCTGACGTTCGCGGGCCTGCACCGGCACCGCGGCGTCGGCTGCTCCACGGTGATGGTCGACCGCGCGCGCGTGCCCGACCTGGCGTTCTCGCGCGTGAAGGCCGCCCGCGCCTCGGACTTCGTCGCGTGGCGCGAGGTCATCCGCGGCGGCGTCGAGGGACGCCGACTCCCCGAGGACCTCGCGCGCTATCGCGTCGGGACGCGCAGCTTCTCGTCGAACAAGCTCTGGGCGACGACCTCGATGTGGGATGTCTTCCGTGACCAGGGCCGCACGCCGACGCCGCTCGCCGCCGCGTGGTGGGCGGAGTACGCGTCGAAGGCCGCGCTCCTCCACCTCCGCTCGAACCCGCGGCTCCCCCTCCTCTCACGCACGCACGATCCCTCGGTCCTCGAATGACGGCACGATCGCCATCCTCCGCGCTGCGCGTCGTCGTCACCGGCGCGAACGGCTACCTCGGCGGCCGATTCGCCGACGCGGCCGAGGCCCGCGGATGGAGCGTGGTGCGCTGCGGTCGCCGGCCGGGAACCTCCGGCGAGTGGCGAAGGCTCCCCGACCTCGACCCCGCGTCGGTGCGTTCGCTGCCGCTCGACTGCGATGCCGTCGTGCACTTCGCGGCGCTCGCACACCGATACCCGCCGAACGCGCCGAGCGCGGCCGAGTACCGCCGCGTCAACGCCTTCGGCACGCAGCACCTCGCGCAGGCCGCGCGCGGGCGCGCGCGGGCCGTGGTGTTCGTGAGCTCGGTCGCGGCGGTCGGCCTGCCGCCCGACGGCATCATCGGCGCGGCCACGCCGGCACGACCGACGACGCCCTACGGCGAGGCGAAGCTCCTCGGCGAGGCGCTCGCGCGCCAGGCGCTCGAGGGATGCACGACCGGCCTTCGCGTGATCCGGCTGCCGGCGGTCTACGGGAACGGCTCCCCCGGCGCGGTCGGGCACCTCGGGCGATGGGTGTCGCGCGGGCTCCCCGTGCCGAGCTGCTGCCGCGAGGCGCGGCGGAGCATCGTCTCGCTCGACAACGCGCTCGACGCGGTCGCGACGATCGCCTCGGATGCGCGCTTCGACGGCCAGACGGTGCTGCCGACCGACGGACCCGCGATCGACATGCTCGACCTCGCCGGGCGCATCGCGCGCGTGCTCGGCGTGCGCCTGCGCGTCGCGCCGTGCCCGATGGCGCTGATGCGCGCGGTCGCCGCGGCGGCAAGGTCGGTCGGCCAGGACAAGGGACCCATCGGCAAGGCCGTCGCGCGGCTCGTGGAGCAGTCGGTCATCGAGGACGACTCGATGGAGCGCATCGCGGGCTGGCGGCCGCCCGTCTCGATCGACGAGTCGCTCGCCCGGGCGTTCGGGAGGAGCCGATGAGCGCGACGACCGGTGCGGCGATCGCTGCGGGCGCGTTCGTCGCCGCCGCCGCGCTCACGCTCGCCGTGCGCGGCGCGCTGCTTCGGCGACGGATGCTCGACATCCCGAACGAACGGAGCTCGCACGAGGTGCCGGTGCCGCGCGGCGGCGGCATCGCGTTCGTCGTGGTCATCGCGGCAGGCCTCGTCGCGGCGATCGCCGCCGGCGACGCGATGCCGCCCCGCGCGATCGTCGCCGTCGCCGCGGTGCTCGCGGTGGCGGCGATCGGGCTCGTCGACGATGCACGCGGCGTGTCCGCGCGCGTGCGCCTCGCGGTGCACCTCGCCTGCGGGCTCGCGGCGACCGTCGCACCCGCGCTCGCCCTGGCGGAGCAGGCGTCGATGGCCGGCGTCGCCGCGTGGGCGCTCGTCGCGGCGATCGCCGTGGCGGCGGCGTGGACCGTGAACATGGTGAACTTCATGGACGGCATCGACGGCATCGCCGCGATGGAGGGCGCGTTCGTCCTCGGAGCGGCCGCCGCGATCGCCGCCGCCGGGGGCGACGGCTCCGCGCTCCCGTGGACCATGGCCGCGTGTGCCGCAGCGGTGCTCGGCTTCCTCGTCGTCAACATGTCGCGCCTGCGGATCTTCATGGGCGACTGCGGCAGCGGCGCGCTGGGGCTGCTCGTCGCGTGGCTCCTCGTCGAGGCGTGCGCGTCGGGCGCCCTCACGCCGTGGGCGGCGGTCGCGCTGCCGGCGGCGTTCACCGCCGACGCGGGCGTGACGCTCGCGGTGCGCGTCGCGCGCGGGCAACGCCCCGCGCAGGCGCATCGCACCCATGCCTACCAGCGGATGGTCCGCCGCGGCGCGGGGCACGCGCGCGTGACGGCCACGTACGCCGCGGTCAACGCCTGCGCGGTGCTCCCGGTGGCGTGGCTCGCGCAGCGGTCACCGGAGCACGCGGCGACCGCGGTCCTCCTGCTTCATGCTGCATTGGGTGCGCTCGCGTTCGCGGCAGGCGCGGGCCGCGAGCCCGCGGCCACCGGCAGCTGACCGACGAACTCGATCAGCGGACGGAGGCGCCGACCTCGCGCCCGGTGGTCGGCTGCATGACCAGCCGCCGTACGTCGGGACGGGAATGCTGGCTGACGGCCGCCTCGAGCCGCTGCAGGTGCTGCTCGAGCTTCCCCCACGGCATGAACTGCTCGCGCGCCCGGAGCACGGAGGAATGCGTCGTCGGCACGAGCTCCGCGCCGATCACGAGCTCCTCGAAAAGCTTCTCGCCCGGGCGCATGCCCGTGAAGACGACCTCGATGTCGCCCTGCGGGTTCGCCGCGTCCCGCACCGTCCGGCCGGCGAGCCGGATCATGTTCCGCGCCATGTCCGCGATCCGCACCGGCTCGCCCATGTCGAGGACGAAGACGTCGCCGCCCTCGCCCATCGCCCCGGCCTGCAGGATCAGCTGCACCGCCTCGGGAATGCTCATGAAGTAGCGCGTCACGTCGGGATGCGTGACCGTGACGGGCCCGCCCTCCTCGATCTGGCGCCGGAAGATCGGCACCACGCTTCCGCTCGAGCCGAGCACGTTCCCGAAGCGGACCATCGTGAAGCGCGTCGGCGCCTTGCCCGCGTACTCGGCCTGCAGCGCCTGCAGCACCATCTCGGCGAGCCGCTTGCTCGCGCCCATCACGCTCGTCGGACGAACGGCCTTGTCGGTGCTGACGAACACGAAGTTGCGCACCCCGTGCTTCATCGCCGCCTCGGCGACGCGGAGCGTGCCGAGCACGTTGACCTCGGCGCCCTCGGGCTCGTTGTCCTCGACGAGCGGGACGTGCTTGTACGCGGCGGCGTGGTAGATGGTGTCGGGCCGATGCTCGGCCATGATGCGGTCGATTCGCACCGCGTCCGTGACGCTCGCGAGGTGGCGATGGATCGCCGGACGCGACGACCCGGGCGCCGCGGAGCGCAGCGAGCGGTTCAGCTCGTCGTCGATCTGGAAGAGGTTGAACTCGCCGTTGTCGACGAGGACGAGCGCCTTCGGCCCAAGCGCGAGCACCTGCCGGCAGAGCTCGCTGCCGATCGACCCGCCCGCGCCGGTCACGAGGACGGTACGGCCCTTGACGTTCGCGCCGAGGAGCGACGCGTCGGGCTCCACCGGCGGGCGGCCGAGGAGATCCTCGATCGCGAGCGGCTTCATGGCGTCGACGCTCACGCGGCCGTCGCTGATCTCGGCGAGCGTCGGCACCGAGAGCACGCGGACGCCGCGCGCGGCGGCGTGCTCGAGCGCGCGCCGGGAGGCGCGCCGGCTCGCCGGCCCGAGCGCGACCAGCAGCGAGTCGAAGCCCTGACGCGCGAGGACCTCGTCGAAGTCGCGCATCGGGTGCACGCGGACGCCGCGGATCGTGCCGCCGACGAGTCGCGGGCTATCGTCGAAGAACGCCACGAGCGACGAGACGCGATCGTGCGCGATCGCGGCGGCGAGGCCGGCGCCGACGTCGCTCGCGCCGAAGATCGCCACGCGGTGCAGCGTGCGGTTCTGGATCCGGAGGAAGCGGCGCACCGCGAGGCGCGACCCGCCGGCGACGGCGAAGAGCAGGATGCCGGCGATCACCGGCGCCGTGCGCGGCATCGCGGTCCCGCGGCCCTGCATCAGCATCACGGCGACCTCGACGATCAGCGTCGTCGCGGTGCATCCCCAGAAGAGCAGGATGGCGAACCGCGGTCCGACGTAGCGGGTGATCTCGCGATAGAGGCCGAACGCCGCGAAGACCGGGGGCGCGATCAGCGCGGGCAATGCGAGCACGCGCCAAGACACCTCGGGCGGCAGGTCCGCCGTGCCGAGCCGGAGGCAGAACGCGAGCCACAGCGCACCCGACGCGACCACCCCGTCCCATCCGGCCATGAGGAGGCGCTTCGCAGGACGCGAGAGCCCGTCCACCGCCCGGAGGAACTGGTCGATCGGGGAGCCGCGCGATGAGCTCATGCGGGCATGGTACCGGGCGCCGGGCCGGGGTCCGACGCGGAATCGACCCCTTACACTCCGATGCATGGCAGAGCTCCCAGTTCGATCCGACCCCGTGCGGGACGTCGCCATCGCGACCCGCGGAGCGGTCGTCGACCGCGCCGAGGAACCGCGGTCGGCCCTCGCGCTCGCCGTCGCGGAGTCGCTCTCCTACTGGCTGCCGGCGCTCCTTGCGGCATGCGCGGTCTCGGCGGCGACGTACGTCGCCCTTGATCCCGCCAACGCGCGGCGCACCGCGACGTTCCTGATGCGCGGTCCGACCGAGCCCATCGCGCCCGTCGCGACCGCGGCCGACCTCTCGCGCTTCATCGGCTCGATCAACGCGAGGTCGGAGACCGGCCGCACCATCGAGTTCACGGTCCGTGCCGAGCGCAGCTCCGAGCTCGCGACGGTCGTGATCACCCTGGCCCCGGCAGATGGGGAGCCCGAGGCGATCGCCGCCGCGGATCAGATCGTCGCCGCCGCGAACCTGTCCCTCGCCGATGCCCTCGACCGGGCAGGCGCGGGGATCGACGCTTCGCTCGAGGCGTCGCGCCGATCCTCGGCGGAGACCTCGGAGATGCTCGCGCGCATCTCGTCCACCACCCCGCAGTCGGAGGCCATCGCCGGCCTGATGCAGCAGGTCGCCCTCCTGCGGGACGAGCAGTCGAAGCTCGCCGCGCGTGCCAAGGGCCTCCAGGGCATCCGGGTCGCCGGCAATGCTGCGATCGCGGGCGGCCGCAGCCCGTCCCTCCGATGGCTCGCGACGCTCGCCGCCGCCGCGGGAACGCTCGTCGCGGTCCCGATCGTCCTCCGGTTCGCGCGGCAGGTGGCCGATACCCGCCGCGCGCTCCGCCAAGCCCAGGCACGCTGACATGGCATCCGTCGTCTTCTACTTCGAGCTCCACCAGCCGTTCCGGCTCCGCCGCTACTCGGTGTTCGACACCGACCCGTTCTACTTCGACAACGAGGCGAACGCGCGGATCCTGCGGAAGGTCGCCGACAAGTGCTACCGGCCGACCACGGCGAAGCTGCTCGACCTCGTGCGCCGCCACGACCGGCGATTCCGCGTCACCTTCTCGGTGAGCGGGACCGCGCTCCGCCAGCTCGAGGAGTGGGCGCCCGACGTGCTCGACACGCTGCGCGCCCTCGTCGACACCGGCGCGTGCGAGCTGATGGACGAGACGAGCCACCACTCGCTCGCGTTCCTCTTCTCGCGCGCGGAGTTCGACCAGCAGGTCGCGCTGCACCGCGCGGAGATCGCGCGGCTCTTCAACGGGTACCGGCCGACCTCGTTCCGAAACACCGAGCTGATCTACAACAACGAGCTCGCCGGCCACGTCGCGTGGCTCGGCGACTACAAGGCCGTGGTGTGCGAGGGCGTCGACCGCATCCTCGCCGGTCGCAGCCCGAACTACGCCTACGCGCCCCCGGCGCAGGCGACGCCCGCCGGCAAGGAGCCGGTGCGCGTCCTGCTGAAGAACTACCGGCTCTCCGACGACATCGCCTTCCGCTTCAGCGACCGCAACTGGAAGGAGTGGCCGCTCGACGCGCAGCGCTTCGCCAAGTGGGTCAACCAGATCAACGGCGACGGCTACCTCTGCAACCTGTTCATGGACTACGAGACGTTCGGCGAGCACCAGTGGGCGGAGACCGGGATCTTCGGCTTCCTGGACAAGCTGCCGGAGGCGATCTTCGACGCGAACCCGGGGAACAACGGCTTCCTCACCGTGAGCGAGGCCGCTGCCGCCCACCGGCCGGTCGGCGACTACTCGACCGAGCAGTTCATCAGCTGGGCCGACAGCGAGCGCGACCTCTCCGCCTGGCTCGGGAACCCGCTGCAGGACAACGCGATCGCGCAGCTCTACGAGGTCGAGGCGGCGGTGCGCGCCAAGCACGCGGCCGGCGACCCGTGGATCCTCGAGGACTGGCGCAAGCTCACCACGAGCGACCACTTCTACTACATGTGCACGAAGTACTGGGCGGACGGCGACGTCCACAAGTACTTCAGCCCGTACGACAGCCCGTACGACGCGTACATCAACTTCATGAACGTGCTCGACAACCTGCGCACCCGCGCGGGCGCGTGACCGGCCGCGCGCCGCGTCTCACGGCCGCGCCACGCGCGAGCCGTCGACCCCCTCGCGCTCGCACCAGCGGCTGACGACGCACGCCGCCCACGCCTGCTGCGCAGCGCCCTCGTCGCCCGCACGGGCGCGCTGCAGGCGCGCGTGCACCGCGCGGCCGTCGAGGATCCCCTGCGCGTCGACCCGACGGGGATCGAGGATCCCGTCGGCCCACTCGGCGAGCGGCCCCGAGAGCCACGCGCGCATCGGGACGCCGAACCCCTGCTTCGGGCGGTCCGGGATGGCATGCAGCGCGGGCGGGAGCCTGCGCCGCAGCGAGTCGCGCAGGAGGAGCTTGCCGACCGTCCCGTCCGTGCGCCACGCGGGCGGGATCCGCCACGCGAAGCGGAAGAGCCGGACGTCGAGCATCGGCTCGCGCGCCTCGAGCCCGCACTCCATCGAGCATCGGTCGAGCTTCACGAGCAGGTCGTCCGGCAGGTAGATCGACTGGTCGCGGAGCAGCAGCTCGTCGAAGAATCCCTCCTCGTCGGCCGGGAACCTCCGCGGCATCGCGCGAGACTCGCGCGAGACGGTCGCCGCCCAGGAGTCCGAGGGAAGCTGCGTGATCACCGACGCCGGGTCGGGCCACACCGCGAAGAACGAGCGCCACAGGTCCTCGTCGTCGCGGGCGCGCAGGACGAGCGCCACCTTGTGCATGAGGCGCCCGCGCTGCGAGCGCCGGAGCGCGGCGGGCAGCGTCGGCTCGAGCGGCCGCAGCGCGCGCTCCCAGCCGTCGCCGCCGACCATCTCGATCGCGTCGGCGATGCGCACGCGGGCGAAGAGCGGCACCGCTCGGAGCCACCGCGAGAGCTGGAAGCCGCGGAGGTGCCGCTCGTAGCCGCCGAAGAGCTCGTCGCCGCCCTCGCCCGAGAGCGCGACGCCCACCGAGCCGCGCGCGGCCCGCGACACCGCGAGCGTGGCGATCGCGCTCGAGTCCGCGAACGGCTGGTCGAAGCACGCGACCGCGTCCTCGGCCAGCGCCGGCAGCTCGGCGTCCGGCACCATGACCTCGTGGTGCTCGCAGCCGAGCGCCTCGGCAACGGCGCGCGCGTGCGCGCGCTCGTCGTAGCGCGGATCCTCGAAGCCGGCGGTGAAGGTGCGCACGCGGGCGACCCCCGCATGCCGCATCGCGGCCACGACCGCGGAGCTGTCGATGCCGCCGGAGAGGAACGCCCCGAGCGGCACGTCGCTCCCGAGCCGGCGGCGGACCGCCGAGTCGAGCAGCCCGTCGAAGGCGCGCGCCATCTCGGCGCGGTCGCCGTGGAACCCCTCGCGGCGCGCGGCCGCGGCCTCGGCGCGCAGCGAGAACCACTCGTGCCTCGTCACCCGCCCGCTGCCGAGCTCGAGCCGAAGCGCATGGCCCGGCAGCAGCGACTGCAGGCCCTCCCACGCGGTCTGCTCGCCGCGCACCGAGAGGCGCGCGAGCACGGACGCCACCGCGAAGGGCGACAGCCTGTTGCGGAACCCCGGGCACGCCGTGAGCGCGCGCAGCTCGCTGCCGAAGACGAACGTCGGGACGCCGGCGCCGTCGACCGCATGGCCCCAGAAGCAGGGCTTCACGCCGAAGCGGTCGCGCGCGAGCCAGAGCGACCGCTCGTGCAGGTCGAGCGCCGCGAACGCGAACATGCCGTCGAGCGCGGGCAGCGCGCCCTCGAGGCCGTGCGCGTCGAGCATCGCGCAGAGGACCGCGGTGTCGCCCGAGGACCGCGGCACCTCGACGCCGGACCGCTCGAGGTCGGCCCGCAGGTCACCGTGGTTCCAGAGCTCGCCGTTGTAGGCGAGCACCCAGCGGCCGGATGCCGAGCGCATCGGCTGCGCGGCCGCCTCCGTCCGGTCGATGATCGCGAGCCGCCGGTGCGCGATGCCCACGCCGAGGCGCGGCTCGAGCCAGGTTCCCTCGCCGTCCGGGCCGCGGTGCGCGACCGCCGCGGACATCGCGCGCAGCGCCGCCGCGGGATCGCGGATCCGGTCCGCATGGTCGACGAATCCCGCGAAGCCGCACATGGGCTCCATGCTAGTTGCGCCACCGTGCCGCGCCGTCGGCATCCGTATCCTCCACGCGGCCCGGCACCGGGCCCTCATGAGCAACGACGCCGGCAACCCCTTCGACCGCGGCCATCGCGCGCTCTACCGGCGCATCGGCACCGTCGCCGGCATCGCGCTCGCGGCGGCGGCGGCGATCGCGGTCTGGCGCAACCCCGCGATCGCGGACTCGCTCGGCCGAGCGGCACGGAATCCGGACTGGCCCGCGCTCGCGCTGCTGGCCGCGTCGTGCCTGGCGACCCAGGCGCTCACCTCGGCGGTCTTCTGGATCCTGATGCGCCGGCATGGCGCGGTCGGCATCCTCGAGATGAACGAGCTCGTCGCGGCCAGCACGCTCGGCAACTACGTGCCGCTCCAGGCCGGAAGCATCGGCCGCATGGCCTACCACAAGGCCGTCCACGGCATCCCCGTTCGCACGAGCCTCGTGGTGATCCTGCAGGCCATGGCGGCGACCGCGGTCGCGACCTGCGCCGTCGGCGCGGCGGCGCTGCTGGCGCGAGGCGGCGGCGCGCCCTGGTGGACGGCCGCGGCGGTGCCCTTCGTGTGGCTCCCGCTCGCCATCGACCGCGGTTGGAGGCCGTTCGCGCTCGTGATGGCGATCCGCTCCGCGGAGGTCCTCGCGTGGGCGCTCCACGCCTGGGCCGCGTTCCGGCTGAGCGGCTGGCCCGTCCCGGCAGAGACGGCGGTCGGCGCGGCGCTCGTCGCATCGGCGGCCAACCTGGTCCCCTTCGTGGGGAACGGGCTCGGCATCCGCGAGTGGGCCGTGGCGCTCGCCGCTCCCGTGCTCGGCGGCTACGAGCGCGACGCGGGCCTCGCGGCGGAGCTCACCGGCCGCGCGATCGACGTCGCCGTCGCGCTGCCGCTCGGCATGCTCGCGATCGCCGCGCTCGTGCGGCGCGCGCGCGCGATCGTCCCTCCCGACCGCTAGAATCCGAGCGATGCACCGCCTCGTCAGCCTCGTTCCCGCCGCCGCCTGCGTGGCGCTGGCGCTCGCGGCGGCACCGGCGCCGGAGCAGGACTTCGAGCGCCGCATCGACCGGATGCTCTCGGCGGCGTGGCTCGCCGACCTGTACCCGCTCACGCGGGATCCCGACATCACCGACGAGGGCTACCAGGCGGCGCTCTCCTCGGCGATCCGCTGCGCGCGCCTCGCGCCCGACCGGCGCGCCGCGTGGGATCTCGCCCTGCTCCTCGCCGACCTGGTGGAGATCGGCGCCCCCGACGCGGCACGCGCCGCGCGCAAGGAGGCGCTCGACGCGCTCGCGAAGCTCGACCCGACGGACGACGTCGTGCGGCTCGCCCGCATCTCGGACGCGATCGACGCGCACCCGACGGCCGACGCGCGCGTGCGCGCGTACGAGTCGGTCCTCGCGGAGCGCAACCGTGCGGCCATCGGCGCGCCGGTCGCCGCGCGGCTCGCCTACCAGCTGGCCTCGCTGCAGAGCCGCATCGGCAACCCCGAGCTCTTCGCGCGCTGGCTCGCCGACAGCGTCAAGACCGACCCCGGCTTCCCGGCGGCCGCGCAGGCCGCGGCAGGCTTCTTCCGGATGCGCGTCAACGATCCGGCCGCGGACATCGAGCTCCTCAGCGTCGCGGTCGAGGCGAATCCGCGCGACATCCAGACCTGGGGCGCGCTGCTCGGCGTGCTGCTCGACGGCGGCGCGTTCCGCGGCGCCGAGCGCGTCGCGCGACTGGCGATCGCGGTCGCCGACGGCGAGCGGCGCAACGAGTCCGTCTACGCCTTCACGGGCGACCTCGCGACCGCGCTCTGGGGCAGCGGGCAGCGCGACGCGGCGATCCGCGAGCTCGACCTGCGGATGGGACGGCTCACCTCCGACTTCCGCCGCTTCATCTCGATGCTCGACCCGTCGATCACCAACGAGCGGCTCGAGCGCGAGTTCCCGCCGCTCCCGTCGACGCTGTCGATCGCGATGCTCGGGCTCGCGAAGCGCCAGGGCGACCAGGCACGGTCGGACCAGCTGCTCGAGCGCGCGCTCCGCGGCATCGACACCGAGGTCAAGCGGGCACAGGATGCCGGCGCCGATGCCCGGACCCTCGGCAGCCTCGACGTCCAGAAGCTCACCGTCGCGCTCCTCTTCGCGAAGGACGTCTCGAACGCCCAGGCGCTGCTCGACGCGGCGGCCAAGAGCGGCGCGCTCGGCGAGCAGGGCCGCGCCCGCTTCGCGGCGATGATCGACTGGCGCAAGGGCAAGGTCGAGGAGGCGATCAAGGCGCTCGAGCCGATCCGCGCCGAGGACCCGCTGGCCCGCTACGCGTACGCGTCGGCGCTCGCGGACGCGAAGCGCCAGGCCGATGCCGCCAACGAGTTCAAGACGCTCGCGCAGGCCCACGTCGGCACGTCGATCGGGCTGCTCGCGCTCGACCGCCTCGCCGAGGTGCTCGCGCAGCAGACGCTCCTTTCGACGCAGCTGTCGCCCGAGATCGCGGCCCGCGCCAAGGCGCTCGAGGACGCGCTGGTCGCGCACCTGCCCCGCTCCGTCGACGACCTCGTCGAGAACCCGCTCCGCGCGCTCACGGTGGATGTTGCCGCATCCTCGACCACCGTGCGCCCCTACGAGCCGCTCGACTTCAAGGTGCGGCTGCGGAACAACTCGCGGATCCCGCTCGCGATCGGCAGGGATGCGCCGGTCTCCGGCAAGGTGACGCTCCGCGCCTCGGCGCCGCGCGCCGGCACCGCCGATCCGGCCGAGCTGCCGCCGCAGCCCATCCTCATCGACCGGCGCCTGCGGCTCCTCCCGGGCGAGGAGATCTCCGTCGATGTCGAGGCGGCGCTCACCGTCATCGGCCTCCTCCTCAGCATCGAGCCGCTCGACGCGCACCTCGTGAACGTCGCGGTTGTCTCGAACCCCGCGGCGGCCACCGGCGACCAGGCCCCGGGCTTCCTCGGCTCGGTGACGGGCGCCCCGCCGATCCAGTTCACCGGCGTCGTCATCACGCCCGAGTGGGTGGCCGAGTCCCGCGCGCTCGCGAAGACCGCGGGCAGCATCGACGCGGTGATCCGCACCGCGCTGCTCGCGCACGCCGCCGCCGACCCCGCGCGACTGCCGGAGTCCGTGCGCGGCGAGTCGAAGGCGATCTGGGATGAGCTCGCCGCCGACTGGAAGGCGCTCCCCGAGCGCGCCCAGGCCTGGGTGCTCGGCGTCCTTCCGCCCGAGACGCCGGCGATGGCACCGCTCATCGAGGCGGCGCGGACGACGACCTCGCCCGCCGTCCTTCGCAGCTGGGTGCTCAACCGGATCACCGACCCGAAGGACCCGATCCTCGACGTCTGCCGCCGCAGCGGCGACGCGGACCTTGCGCAGCTCGCCGACGCGGTCACCTGGACAGTGGAACGGCGCGCCGCGCGCGCCATGCAGGAGGCCGGCCTCGAGGCCGAGCAGGCGAAGTCCAGGGCGCCGGCCCCCGCCGGCGGCAAGCCGTGACGCGCTTCGTGCTGCGCCGGCTTGCGCAGCTGCCGCTGCTCCTCCTCGCCGTCTACACGCTCGCCTTCGCCCTCGCCTGGGCGGTGCCCGGCAGCCCGTTCGACGATGCGGAGGGCCGGCGGCCGAGCCGCGAGGCGCAGGCCGCGATGCGCGCGCAGTACCGCCTCGACGATCCCGCGGGCTTCTACCTCGACTACCTCGGCCGCGCGAGCGGCGTGTCGTGGGCGATGGGCCGCAGCGACCGACCCTTCGACCTCGGGCCGAGCCTGCGCCACCCGGACCGCTCGGTCAACGAGATCATCGCCGACGGCTTCCCGATCTCGATGACGATCGGCATCCTCGCCAT
This sequence comes from Planctomycetaceae bacterium, assembly GCA_027488415.1. Taxonomy (GTDB): domain Bacteria; phylum Planctomycetota; class Phycisphaerae; order Phycisphaerales; family SM1A02; genus UBA966. The sequence continues at coordinate 14,347 of JAIYBS010000187.1, forward strand.
GCTCATCGCACTCGCCGTCGGCACCACCGCCGGCCTCGTCGGCGCGCTGCGCCCGGGATCGGCCGCGGACGCGGCGACGCAGCTCGTCGCGGTCTTCGGGATCAGCGTGCCCGTGTTCGTCACCGGCTCCGTGCTGCTGATCGTCTTCGCGGCGCGGCTCCACCTCGTCCCGGTCGGCGGCTGGGAGGGGCTGCGGAGCGCGGCGCTCCCCGCGCTCGCGCTGAGCCTGCCGCCCGCGGCGTACATCGCGCGCCTCATGCGGAGCTCGATGCTCGAGCAGATGTCCGCCGACTACATGCGGACCGCGCGCGCCAAGGGTCTCGGCCGCCGCGACGCGGCGATGCGGCACGCGCTGCGGAACGCGTTCCTGCCGGTGCTCAGCTACCTCGGCCCGGCGACGGCGTTCGCGGTCACCGGCTCGTTCGTCGTCGAGAAGGTCTTCGCCGTCCCCGGCATCGGCCAGCACTTCGTCGACGCGGTGCTCGCGAAGGACATCACGCTGCTCCTCGGCGTGGTGCTCGTCCTGAGCACGGCGGTGATCCTCCTCAACCTCGCCGTCGACGTCGCGTACGCGTGGGTCGACCCGCGCATCCAGTCCGGGCGCGCCTGATCCGCGTCAGCGCGGCGCGAGGACGCGGACGTCGGAGAGCATCTGGTCGAACGACGGGTCGCGGGTGATGCCCCGGATGCGCGCGGGGTCGAACATCAGCACCGTGGCGTAGTGCGCGATCGGGAGGATCGGCATGTCCCGCTCCATGATCATGCGCTCGGCCTCGGCGAGCGTCCGCAGCCGAGCGGCCGGGTCCGCCTCCGCCGCGGCGCGGTCGAGCAGCGCGTCGTACTCCGCGCACGAGTAGCCGCGGTCGTTGTTGCCGTCGGTCGAGCGGCTGAGCTCGAGGAAGGTGCGCGGGTCGTCGTAGTCGCCGTACCAGCCGCCGCGCGCGACCATGAAGTTGCCCTTCTGCAGGTCGTCCTTCGCCGCCTTCGGGTCCTTCGAGCGCAGCTCGACGCCGACGCCGAGCTCGCGCCGCCACATGTCGCGGAGCGCGAGCGACAGGTCGCGGTAGCGCGGGTTGTCCGAGGGATGCAGGATCTCGACCGTCGGGAACGGCTTGCCCTGCGCGTCCTCGGGCGCGCCGTCGCCGTCGCGGTCCTTCCAGCCGGCCTCGGCCAGCTCGCGGCGCGCACGGTCGGCGTCGAGGCGCAGCCCGGCCGGCGAGTCGTAGCCGGGCACGGATCCCGGGGGAACCAGGCACCAGGCCGGCGGCTCGCCGAACCGGATCACGCGCTCGGCGAGGGCGGCCTTGTCGACGGCGAGCGCGAAGGCGCGCCGCACGCCGGGAATCGCGAACGGGTTCGGCGCGCCGCCCGGCAGGGTCGGCCGGCAGTTGAAGCTGAAGAAGTCGGTGCCGAAGTTCGGCACGAGGTGCACGTCGCGGCGCTCGTTCGCCGCGGGCGCCGGCAGCGCCGCGAGCGCCTCATCGACGGAGGCTCCCGACGCGAGGAGCTCGTCGTAGCGCGCGCGGTGCCGCGAGAGGTACGCGCGGGACTGCGCCACGAGCTCGGGCTTGTAGCCGACGCGCACGCTCTCGAGCCAGTCGGCGGCGCCGGACTCGAACGCGAGCACCGCCGTGTTCGGGTCCGCCATCGGCACGATGTCGATCGTCGCGACCGCCTCCGACGCACGGTCCCAGTGCATCGGGTTGCGCACGAGCCGCATCCGGCGGCGGAACCGCCACTCCTCCACCGAGTAGCGGCCGTTGCTCACCAGGTTCCCCGGGCGGGTCCAGCGCGGGTCCGTGACGCGCCGCCCCGACTCGGCATCGAAGGACGAGAAGCGCTCCAGCGTCGGGCGGTGCACCGGCGACATCACCGGGAACGCCGCGAGCGAGAGGAAGTACGGGACCCGATCTCGCAGCGTCACCCGCAGCGTGCGGTCGTCGAGCGCCTCCGCGCGCACCGTCCGCGCCGCGAAGTCCTCGCATTCCCGCCAGGCCGCCTCCGCGCGCGCCGCGGTGCGCTCGCCCGCGGGCAGCGCGGCATGCGCCTTCAGCTGTGCCGCACGGAACGTCCAGAGCTCGCGGGCGCCGTCCACCTCCTCGAGGAACCCGGCGTAGTCGCTCGCGACGTCCGGCAGCATCGCGCGGCGCCAGCCGGCGACAAAGTCGCCCGCGGTCACCGGGTCGCCGTTCGACCATCGCGCGTCCGGGCGGAGCCGAAACGTCCACGTCCTCCCGTCGGGGGAGAGCTCCCACGACTCGGCGACGCCCGGCCGGAACTGGCCGGGACGCGGATCGACCGCGACGAGCGTCTCGTGGATCGAGCGCCCGAGCCGGATGTCGTGCTGGTAGGTCATCCGCTGCGGGTCGAGCGTGAACGCGTCGCTCGGCTGGACGAAGGTGAAGTCCGCGCGCGACGAGCCCCCCCCGAGCAGCGCCGCCGCGGCGAGGACCGCCGCGAGCAGGAGGGCCGGGACGAGGAGCTTCATGGCAACGGTATAGATCGGCGCCGCGCGGCCGGGGCGTGCAATCCGTAGACTTCGGCCGTGCGACCCGTCCATGCCGCCATCGCGATCCCGGCGCTCGCCTGCGCCGCGTGCTCGTCGCAGCCCGGGCCGTCCGCGATCGCGTTCGGGAAGGCCGACTACGACCGCGCGTTCGAGGCCGCGCTCGAGGCAGCGCGCGCCGACGGGCTCGAGCCGGTGGTCGCGGACCGCGCGCTCGGGGTGATCGAGACCGACGCCCGCACGGCGGGATCGCTGCTCGAGCCGTGGCGGACCGACAACGCGGGGCTCGCGGACGGCGTCGCGCACACCGTCAACTTCGAGCGCCGCAGGGCACGCTTCGAATTCGTGCCCGAGGCGTTCGCCTCGCCAGTGCCGCAGGAGGGCGCGCGCTCCGAGGGCCCGGCCCTGCCCGGGTCCGAGCGTGCCGAGGGCCGCTTCGACCTCACCAAGTGGGACGGCACGATCGAGCTCCGCACCTGGGTGTTCGTCGATCGCGCATTCCGGCCGAACCAGCAGATCGGGCGCTGGACGTTCGGCCAGACCCGCTACGCGAC
>JAIYBS010000298.1 GCA_027488415.1 Planctomycetaceae bacterium
CGATCGGGTCGTTCATCCGGTTCATCCAGCGCAGGAACGTGCTCTTGCCGCAGCCGGAGGGGCCGATGAACGCGGTCACCTGCCGCCTGGGGATCTCGATCGTCACCTGCTTCAGCGCGTGGAACGCGCCGTACCAGGCATCGAAGCCGGTCGCGCGGATCGCGATGTCCTCGGGCGCGCCGCCCGCGTCGCGGGGCGCGCGATGCACCGTCGCCGCGGGCGGTCGGGCGTGGACGTCGTGTGCGGCGGCGTTCGTCGGGGTCGTCATCGGTGCGCTCGGTGCCACGGGCATTGGACGGCGTTTCAGGAGGCCTTCTGCAGCCGGTGGCGGATGACCACCGCGACGGCGTTGAAGGCGAGGAGGACGGCCAGCAGGACCAGGATGCCTGCGGCCGCGAGTTCGTGGAAGCCGGCCTGCGGCCGGCCCGCCCAGTTGAAGATCTGCAGCGGGAGGACCGTGAAGTCGCTCATCAGGTTGGTCGGCGTGGACCGGATGAAGAGCGGCACCCCGAGCACCAGGATCGGCGCGGCCTCGCCGATGGCGCGGCTCATCGCGAGGATCGCGCCGGTCATGATCATCGGGATCGACGCGGGCAGCGTGATGCGCCAGGTGGTCTGCCACGGCGTCGCGCCGAGCGCGAGGGCGCCCGCGCGGAGGCTCCGCGGCACGGAGCGCAGCGCCTCCTGGCTCGAGACGATGACGATCGGCAGCACGACCAGCGTCAGCGTGAGCCCGCCCGCGAGCACGCCGTTGCCGAAGGGCAGGCGGAGGTACAGCAGGCCCTCCGGGTCGCCGATCGTGATCGGGTCGTCCGCGCTGACGGTGCCGAAGAGCCGCGCGAACGCGGTGAGCCCGAGGATGCCGTAGACGATCGAAGGCACGCCGGCGAGGTTCGAGATGTTGAGCTTGATGAAGGACGTGAGGCGCGATCGGCGCGCGAACTCCTCGAGGTAGATCGCGGTGCCCACGCCGATCGGGAGCGCCGCGAGCGCGCAGATCGCGCAGACCCAGATGCTTCCCCAGAGCGGCGCCTTCACGCCTGCCTCGGCCGGCTTGCGGCTCGCGAAGCTGTCGAGGAAGCCCCAGGTGAGCCGTTCGTGCCCGTCGCGCCAGACGGTGAAGAGGAGCACCGCCAGGATCACGACCGCCAGGCTCGTGAACGCCAGGCACAGCGCGAGGAAGCCGCGGTCGGTCGCACGCCTGGCGACCTGCGAGGCCGGAGCCGAGGCCGCGAAGATCTCGGCCGGCGAGCGTCCGGCGGCCTTGCCCTGGGCGGCGCGCGTCATCAGTCGTACTCCTCGCGGAAGGCGCGCAGGACGAGGTTGCCCACGACCGTGAGGCCGAGCGTGATCGCGAAGAGCACCGTCGCCACCGCGAAGCTCGACCGGTACTCGATGCCGGTCGCCGGCGCGTCGCCGAGGAAGATCTGCACCATGTACGCGGTCATCGTCTGCACCTCGGCGCGCGGATCGACGGTCATGCGCGCGAGGTTCCCCGCCGCGAGCGCGACGATCATCGTCTCGCCGATCGCGCGGGTGATCGCGAGGAGCCAGCTCGCCATGATGCCGCTCAGCGCGGCGGGCACGACGACCTTCGTGCTCACGTCGAACCGCGTGCTGCCCATCGCGTAGGCAGCGTCGCGCAGGCTGCGGGGCACCGCGCGGAGCGCGTCCTCCGAGAGGCTCGCGACGATCGGCAGGATCATGATGCCGACCGCGATGCCCGCGCCGAGCGCGTTGTAGGTGCCGAAGCCCTCGCTGATGCGGTCGTGGAGGAACGGGGTGATCACGGTGAGCGCGAAGAACCCGTAGACCACGGTCGGGATGCCGGCGAGCACCTCGAGCACGGGCTTCAGGGCGGTCCGCACGCGGCGCGGCGCGTACTCGCTCAGGTAGACCGCGGCGACGAGGCCGACCGGCAGCGCGAACGCCGCGGCGATCGCGGTGACAAGCATCGTGCCCGCGACCAGCGGCCAGATGCCGAACTGCTTCTCCGCGCCGAGGAGCGGCGACCAGGTGGTGCCCGTGAGGAAGTCGGCCAGCGAGACCTCCGGCATCGAGAAGAAGGTCGCGGACTGCCACAGCAGGATCGCCAGGATCGTGAACGTGCTCGCGATCGAGAGGAGCGCGCAGCCGAACAGCGCACCCCGGATCACGCGCTCCGCGCCGTCGCGCGCCGCGCGCGACCTCGGTGCCCCGCGACGGCTGGCGTCGGCGGCTGCTCGGGCTGCTGCGGAGACTGCGGCGTGTTCCTGCTTCACCTTGGGTCGGCCGTCACGGGGTCACTTGTAGAGGTCCGCCAGCGCGCCGTGGCGTTCGTGGCCTTCGCCGTCGATCATCTGGGTCCCGCACTTGCGCGCGGCGAGGTTGGCGCGGGCTCGGTCGTACATCGCCGCGGGCAGGCGGACGTAGCCGACCTCGTCGGCGAGCTCGCCGCCCTCGTCGATCGCGAACGCCGCGTATGCCGCGACCGCGGGCTTCTCGAGGCTCGCCTTGCTGACGTAGATGAAGAGCGGGCGGCTGTAGGGGGCGTACGAGCCGTCCTCGATGGTCTTGGGCGAGGGCAGCACCACGGCCTTGGTCTTCGGGTTCACGACCGGGATCGCCTTGAGCTTCGCCTTGTTCTCCTGGTAGTAGGCGTATCCGAAGAACCCGATCGCGTTCTTGTCGCCCTCGACGCCGCGCACGAGCACGTTGTCGTCCTCGCTCACCGAGATGTCGGAGCGGATCTTGCCGTCCTTGCCGACGGTGACCTCCTTGAAGTAGTCGAAGGTGCCGCTGTCGGTTCCCGGCGAGTAGACCTTGATGACGTCCGCCGGCCACGCGGGGTCGACGTCCTTCCAGGTCTTCGCCGCGCCGTCGGCGGAGAAGATCTTCTTGACCTGCTCGACGGTCAGCTGCTTGGCCCAGTCATTGCCGGTGTTGGTGACGATCGTGAGCCCGTCGAAGGCCACGGGAATCTCGACGAACTCGATGCCCTTCGCCTTGCAGGCATCGGCCTCGGACTGCTTGATGGGCCGCGAGGCGTTGGCGACGTCGGTCTCGCCGGCGCCGAAGCGCTTGAAGCCGCCGCCGGTGCCGGACATGCCGACCGTGACCTTCACGCCCGGGGCCTTGTTCGAGAACTCCTCCGCGACCGCCTCGGCGATCGGATAGACCGTCGACGAGCCGTCGATCTTCACCGCGCCCTTGAGGGACTTCAGGTCCTGGGGCTCGGCGGCCGCGACCAGCGAGGCGGCCGCGACGGCGAGGGCAAGGGCGGTGGCGAGGCGGTTCATGGTGGTGCTCCGATCGAGGGTTCAGGCCGATTGCCGGCTCTGGGCGGATGCTGAGGGCGCGGCCGCCGCGGAGTCGGAATGTCTAGCAGTTTCCGGCTCGGTGAGCGGCAGGCGAATGCGGAAGACGGTGCCGTGCTCGGCGTCCGTGCGGCTCTCGACCGTCACCGTGCCTCCGTGGACCTGGGCCACGTGCTTGACGATCGCCAGGCCGAGGCCGGTGCCGCCCGATTCGCGGCTTCGGGCGCGGTCGACCCGGTAGAAGCGCTCGAACAGCCGTGCCTGGTGCACCTCGGGAATTCCCGGCCCCCGGTCGGCGACGGCGATCTCGGCGGTTCCCGCGTCGTCCCGGGCCTCGACGCGGACGCGCGAGTCGGCGGGACCGTACTTGACGGCGTTCGAGATGAGGTTCGCGACGGCGTGCGCGAGGAGGCCGGCGTTCCCGGCGACCCAGAGCTGGGGGTCGACCGCGACGTCGATGGCGATCCGCTTGTCGCGCGCGGCCGGGCCGATCTGCTCCACCGCCTCCGCGACGATTCCCGCGATCCGCACGGGCGCCGGCGGCAGCTGCGCCCGCGAGTTCGGGTCCTCGAGCGAGGAGAGGAGCAGCAGGTCGTCGATGATCGCGCCGAGGCGCGCGGAGCTGCGCGAGATCGTGCGCGCGAACCGCGCGGCATCGGGCGGAAGCTCGAAGCTCTCCGCGAGCGTCTCCGCGTAGCCGCGGATCGAGGTGATCGGCGTGCGAAGTTCGTGGCTCACGTTCGCGACGAAGTCCGTGCGCAGCGACTCGAGTCGCCGCAGCTCGGTCCGGTCCTCGAGGACGAGGAGCACCTGCGCGGCGCCGACCGCGCGGGTGAGGAGGACGACCGAGCAGGACGCCACGTGCATCCCGCTCGCGCTCGCGAACTGGAGCTCCGCCTCGGCGCGCTGGCCGGACTCCCGGGCCGCGGCGATGAGCGCGTCGAGCTCCGGGCTGCGCACGAGCTCGACGAGCAGGCGTCCCTCGGCGGGCCTGCCGGAGCCGCTCACGAGCCGGGACGCGGCGGGATTGATCGTGACGATTCGGTCGAGCTCGTCGAGCGCGATGATGCCGGTCGGCGCCGTCTCGAGGATCGCGCGCAGCTCGGCGAGCGCGTTGTCGAGCCGGATCGCCTGGCCCGCGGCGTTGCGTGCCCCGCGCACGGGGTCGGCGCTGTGGCCGCCGAGCGCGCCGAGCGCCGCGGCGATCCGCCGGTGCTCGTTCCGCCGCTGCCAGGCCAGGGCCGCCAACGACACCGCCGTGACCGCCGCCGCGGCGGAGGCCGCCAGGAAGGGCACGAGGAACGACGTGGAGGCCGTCGGGTCCGCCTGCATGTATCGGGACGCTACCCGACCTCCTCGGGGGGCGCGCAGAAGCGGTAGCCGATGCCGCGCACGGTCTCGACGCAGCCGGCCAGCGATCCGAGCTTCTTCCGCAGCGCCGTCACGTGCACGTCGATCGTGCGGCTCGAGAGGACCACGTTGCGCCCGTGGACGGCGGCGATGATCTGGTCGCGCGTGCGCACGAACCCGGGGCGCTGCGCGAGGTGGTTCAGGATGCCGAACTCGGTCACGGTGAGGTCGGTCGGCTTGGTGTCGATGGTGATGACGTGACGGTCGGGGTCGATCACCAGGCGGCCGTCGATCCGCTCGAGGCGGTTGTCGACCGGGATCTCCTGGAGCTCGGCGCGCCGGCGGAGCACGGCACGGACCCGCGCCATCAGGACGCGCGGGCTGAATGGCTTGACGACGTAGTCATCCGCGCCGATCTCGAGGCCCGTGACGACGTCCGACTCCTCGCCCTTGGCGGTGACCATCACGACCGGGATCTCGCGCGTCTCGGGCCACTGCTTGAGGCGGCGGCAGATCTCGATGCCGCCGACGTCGGGCAGCATGAGGTCCAGGATCACCACGTCCGGGGGCGTCTTGCGGATCGACTCGACGGCCGGCTTGCCGGCGCCGATGACCTCGGCCTCCATGCCTTCCCGATCGCAGTGGAATCGGATCAGGTCGGCAATGTCCGGCTCATCCTCGACGATCAGCACATGGGGCTTTGACATGGGTTCGTTTCGGCGAAGGTCCGGGAAGAGCGTTGACGACCGGGGAAGTGTGGTCTTGTGCCATTCAGGAACTGTTCAGGACGGGTTCAATCGGGGATTGCGTTCTGCCAAGTCCCCGCAATGGCCCTGCAGGGGGCGCTTCGGCCGGTGATCGCGGGCAGCGCGATCTCGACCCGGTCCTGCGCGAGGGCGCCGAGCACTGCCCAGTCCACGCACTCGCGTGAACCGACCGGCAGCCCGAGCTCGTCGGACGTTCGGACGGGGCATCCGGCGGTGCGCTCGA
>JAIYBS010000198.1 GCA_027488415.1 Planctomycetaceae bacterium
CCTCCTGCTGAAGGGGCTGCTGCCGGCGCTCGAGCGCGCGGGCGCGTCGGCGGGTGCGTCGGTGGTGAACGTCTGCAGCATGTACGCGCACGTGAGCCCCGACCACCGCATCTACGGGACCACGGGCACCAACAACCCGGCCCACTACGGCGCATCGAAGTCCGGGCTCCTGCAGATGACGCGCTACCTCGCGTGCCGCCTCGGCCCGCTCGGGATCCGCTGCAACAGCGTGTCGCCGGGGCCGTTCCCGCACCCCGCGGCGCCGGGGGACGCGGCGGGAGAGGCGTTCCGGGCGCAGCTCGCGTCGAAGGTCCCGATGGGCCGCATCGGACGCGCCGAGGAGGTGGCCGGGCCCGTGGCGTTCCTCCTCTCGCCCGCGGCGAGCTTCGTGAACGGCGCGGACCTGGCGGTCGACGGTGGCTGGACGGCGTGGTGATGCGGGGAATTCGCTAGCATCGGCGCGATCGCGGCCGCGAGACGGCCGGGAGTTCCGCACGAACGCAAGGAGCCCACGATGTCCTCCACCGCCTGGAAGGTCTGGAACCGCGACGACAAGGTCGAGCAGCGCACGTACAAGCGCGCCACCGGCGAGCTTCCCGAGATGGAGTGCACCAAGCAGCTGGTGTCCCTCGTGGGCGACGTCTACAAGCCCGGCATGACGGTCCTCGACGTCGGCTGCGCGGCGGGCCACTACTACAACGGCCTCCGACGGCTCGACCCGGGCATCCGGTACTTCGGCGCCGACGCGACCGTCGCGTACATCGACTTCGCGAAGAAGCACTTCGCGGACAACCCGAACACGCACTTCCAGGTGGGCGACATCTTCGCGCTGCCGGAGGACTTCACGAACCGCTTCGACATCGTGTTCTGCTGCAACGTGATGCTCCACCTGCCGAGCCACGACGCGCCGCTGCGCAACCTGATCCGCGCGGCGAAGTCCCACGTGTTCGTGCGCACGCTGCTCGCGGAGAAGACGCACGTGAGCAAGCTCCTCTACACGGACACGTTCGGGCCGGACGGTGAGCCGACGGACTTCGCGTTCCAGAACACCTGGAGCTTCGAGTCGTTCCGCAGGACCGCCGTGGCCGCGGGCGCGAAGTCGATCGAGTTCCTCGACGACAAGTTCGACGCCGCGCAGATCAACCGCGAGTTCACCGACTTCAGCAAGGTGCAGAGCGCGGTGACCAAGGTGCAGGACGGCGTGCAGATCGCCGGCAGCAAGGTCTTCGAGTGGAAGTGGGCGCACGTCACGAAGTGACGCGAAGCCCCGCGCCCGCGGGCGCGATCCGCGACGGTGATCAGTAGTCGACGCCCAGCGCCGGGTCGCCGCAGTAGAGCGTCAGCGCGTACCGGGAGCCCGCCCGGATCGGCGTGCCGCGGTGAAGCGCGGTGACGTCCGCGAGGATCACCGTGCCCTTCGCGCCGATGAAGGTCTTCGGCTCGCGGACGACGCCGTCCATGCCGGCGATCTCCGCATCCGTGAACCGGTACTGGCCGGGCTTGCGCTTGCCCTTCGCGAGGAGCGAGAGCAGCAGGCCGCGGTCGTGGGAGCCCGGGATCAGCTGGAAGGGCCCGTTCTCCGGGGAGCAGTCGCTCAGGTACATGATCGCCTTGAACTGCAGGCTGTGCGGGCTGTCGAGGTGCCAGCCGCCGCCGGAACCGGCGTTGCCGTCCTTGAAGTCCATGCGCGCGGCGAGGACGAACTTCTCCGCCTGTCGGCGCCCCGTGTAGGCGCGGCGGACCTCCTCGATCAGCGCGTCGTCGCGGAACGACTCGAGCGACGGCGCGTGGCGCTCGGCGCGGAAGAAGCGGTGGTCGGACTTCTTCGCGTCCACCCACGAACCCTCGAGCCCCTCGCGTCCGCAGAGCGAGTCGATGTCGCGCGCCGCGGCGTCGCAGCGCTCCGGGGCCCAGTAGCCCGGGATCACGGCGAAGCCGGTACGGCGGACCTCGGCGACGAGCTCGGCGGCACGCGGCGAGACCGCTCCCGCGGTGGCGCGCAGCACCGGGCGCCGGGTGGCTTCGAAGGCTTCCTTGGCGAGGTGCGTCAGGAGAGAAGGCATGGGGGCGATGATATCCCTCGAACGATCCCTATGATCGCGCCCATGGCGATCCTCGCGCTCGCGATCGCAGCGGTCGTGGGCGGCATCTTCCTGCCCGGCCTCGCGGTTGCCGCCCTTGCCGCGCCACGCTCCGACCGCGGCACCCGACTCGCGATGGCGGTGCCCCTCGGCATCGTGGTGCTCTGCGTCACGCAGGCTGCGATCGTGGCGGCGGGACTGCGCGACTGGGCGCCGGCTGCCGGCGCGGTCCTGCCCGCGGTCGCGGTCGTCGCCCTGATCGCGGCACGACGGGCCACGGTGCCGACGGAGGACCGAGGAGCCGGATGGGCCGCGTGCGCCGCGGCGGTCTCGATGGGCGCGACCTGGCTCGTCGCGGCCCGCTTCTGGACGGACCTCGACTCGATCAGTGCGCTCGGCACGGGCGTCGACGACACGCCCTTCCACGCGGCGTGCGCGGCGATGTTCAAGATCGGCTTCCCCGCACCCGACCCGACGGCGGAGGGCTTCCTTCAGCACGCGCACTTCCTGGTGCACCTGCTCGGCGGCGGCCTGAGCGCGATGTACGGCATCGAGGCATACGCCGTCTTCGTCCGGGTGATTCCGTTCCTGGTGGCCGGGACGCTCGCGTTCCAGCTGGCGATCGCGGCCCAGCGGCTCGGCGGGCTCCGCCCCGCCGCGAGCGCGCTGGTCGCGGTGCTCGTCGTCGACGGCGGCACGGCGGCGATCCTCGCGGCACCCGTCCTCGGCTGGCGCGTGACCGCGAATCACTTCCCGCTCCCGCTTCCGTCGCTCCTGTGGAAGCTCCCCGGGCTCGGCGTGGCGATGCTCTTCATGTTCCCGGCACTGCTCCTCGCGGACAGGCGCGACGCGGACGCACGGATAGGCACTCGCCTCGCGGGCTGGACGGTCCTCGCGGTGGCGACCTGCGTGGGGATGTGCGCGGCGAAGCCGGTCGCCCCGATCGTCTTCCTCGCGGGCCTCGCGGCGGCGCAGGGATACGCGCTCCTGCGGACCGGGAGGCCGGAGGGCTCGCTGCTGCCGTTCACCTCGGTGATGCTCGCGGCGTTCGTCGCCACCGCGGCACTGTCGTACGACGCCGCTGCCTACGGGTACGACCAGTCCCCGTTCGGACCGCTCACGACCGCGATGACGACCTTCCGCATCGACAAAGACTCGCCGGCGACGATGCGGATCGTCGCCCTCGCCGCCTCGCTCATCGCGTGGATGCCGCTCACCGCGATCGCGATCGTCGCGTGGCTGCGGAGCGGACGCGCTTCGCCCGACGACCGCTCGCGACTCCTCGGCATCGCGTGCGCCGCGGGAGTCGCGGGCACCGCAGCCTTCCTGGTGCTCTGGAGCCCCATGGGCGCGGAGTTCCAGTTCGTCCTCGCCGGAAAGCTGCTCGCCGACGCGGCGGGCGCCACGGCGGCCGTGACTGCGGTCTCGCGCTGGACCACCGGGCGGAGGGGTCTCACGACGACCGCCGCGGCGCTCTCCGCGACCGTACTGCTCGCGCCCGTGGCGACGCGCGCATGGCTCGACCGCGGCAAGCCCGACGACCGACGGGAAGGACCGCGCGAGCTCGACCGCGACACGGTCGAGGCGATGCGCTGGCTGCGCGCGAACTCCGGGCGCGACGAGACGATCCTCCTCTCGAACCAGGAGGACCGCAACGGCACGGCGAACAGCGCCGTCGCCATCGCGATCTCCGAGCGGCAGGCGTACCTGGCGTGCATGCGGTACTCGCCCGGCGCATACGTCCCGATGTCGCGGGGCGAGCCTGCGCCGCTCGCACCGCGCGCGGAGGAGGCGAGGCTCGCGTTCGCCGGCGATCGCGCCGTGCTCGAGCGACTCAGGCGCGAGACCCGCGTGAGATGGCTCGTGCGCGACCGCCGCATGGGCGAACGATTCGCCGACGGGGCGATCGACGCCGTGATCGGCCCTCCGGCATTTCGCAACGAACGATTCGAGATCCACCGGCTCGCGGACCCCTCCGCGGAACCGCGGGACGAAGGAGCGACACGATGATCCCCTACACGAAGCCGGACCTTGACGGCAGCGAGATCGCCTACATCACCGAGGCGCTGCGCTCCGGGCACCTGCACGGCGGCGGAGAGTTCACGAAGCGGAGCGAGCGATGGCTCGAGTCGCGCCTCGGCACGCATCGCGCGATCCTCACGCCCTCCTGCACCGCGGCGCTCGAGATGGCGGCGATCCTCTGCGACGTCGGTCCGGGCGACGAGGTGATCATGCCGTCCTTCACCTTCGTCTCGACCGCCAACGCCGTGGTGCTGCGCGGCGGCGTCCCGGTGTTCGTGGACGTCCGCCCGGACACCATGAACATGGACGAGGACCTTGCCGCGGCCGCCGTCACCGACCGCACGAAGGCGATCTTCGCGGTGCACTACGCGGGAACCATGTGCGACATGGAGCGGCTCGTGGCCGTCGCCCGCCCGCGCGGCGCGATGGTCGTCGAGGATGCCGCGCAGGCGCTGCTCTCGACCCGCGACCACCGTCACGCCGGCACGATCGGCGATCTCGGGTGCCTCAGCTTCCACTCGACGAAGAACGTCACCTGCGGCGAGGGCGGCGCCCTGCTCGTCAACGACCCGGCACTCGCGGCGCGCGCCGAGGTCATCCACGAGAAGGGGACCGACCGCAGCCGATTCCTGCGCGGAGAGGTCGACAAGTACTCGTGGCGCGACGTGGGGTCGAGCTTCGTGCCGAGCGAGGTGACCGCGGCATTCCTGCTCGCCCAGCTGGAGCGCGCGGACGCGATCGGCGAGGAGCGCCGACGGATCTGGGACGCCTACCACCGGGCCCTGGAGCCGCTCGAGACCGCGGGGATCATCCGTCGGCAGGCCGTTCCGGCGGCGTGCGAGGGGAACGCCCACATCTACTTCGTCATCACCCGGACCGCGGAGGAGCGCTCCGCGCTGATTGCGCACCTGCGGGCGCGCGGCATCTCCGCCACGTTCCACTACGTCCCGCTTCACTCCGCGCCGGCCGGACTCCGCTACGCGCGGAGCGCGGGCCCGCTCCCGGTGACCGAGTCCCTCTCCGACCGGCTGGTCAGGCTCCCGATCTGGTCGGGACTCGACCCGGAGCCCGTCATCGAAGCAGTGCTGTCTTGGTCACGCTCGCCGCTCGGCTGAGCGACGGGCGACGGCCAGCAGCGAACCGCCGGCAGGGAACCGCACGCCCTTGCCGATGAGCCACGCCTCGGAGCGCATCACCGCGTCGAGCCCGCGGTTCACGGACGGAGGCAGCCTGAACTCGGCCATCGGGTCGGGCGCACCGCCCGGGCGACCGCGCCGCGAGAGCAGCATCGCTGGCAGCAGCAGCGAGACGAACGAGACCTCCGTGACCGGCTCGAGGCCTGCAGCGCGCAGCTTCGCGCGCAGCTCGTCGCGGCGGTAGCGACGGTGATGCATGCTGCACTCGTCCTGCCAGCTCCAGAGCCACCGGTGCTGCGGCACCGTGACGATCGCGATGCCGCCCGGCACGAGGCTTCGGGCGACCGACCGGAGCGCGCCCACGTCGTCCTCGATGTGCTCGATCACGTCGAACGCCCCGACCGCGTCGAAGGCGGCATCGAACGGGCTGTCCAGCAGGTCGAGCCGCATGAACTCCGCGCGCGGTATCCGCGCCCGGGCGAACGGAAGCGCCTCGTCGAAGTACTCCGTCCCGACGAGCCGGGTCTCGGGAAACGCCGCCGCCACGGCGTTGAGCACGTGCCCCGTGCCGCAGCCGAACTCGGCGAAGCTCGCCATCCCGGGCGCGTGGCTGCGGAGGAAGCGGACGATGAGGCCGGCCCGCGCACGGAACCAGAAGTGGGCGTCCTCCTTCGCCGCGAGCTCCTCGTACCACGCGGGGTCGAAGGGCCCGTCTGCAGCGGCGGCACGGTCGCTCATGCCCGCGCCTCCGCGCCGACGAGCGGATCGCGGCACTCCAGCGTGACGAGCGGGAACGGGATGCGGGTGCGGCCGGAACTCACGTGCGCGTCGACCGTCCGGAAGGAGCGGAGCGCCGCCGACCGATACTCCGCGCTTGCGCGAACGAACCGTCCGCGGTCGAGTCGCCCCGCGAGCCGCGCGATCAGCGGAAGGGCCGGGTCAGAGCAGGTCTCGACGGCCACGAGCCTCCCCCCCGGCGCCATCACGCGCGCCGCCGCGGAAAGCAGCACGCCCATCTCCCGGTCGTCGAGGTGGTGCAGCAGGCCCGCGCAGAGGACGAGGTCGAATCTCGGAAGGTCCAGCGAGGGGAGGTCGCCCGCGCGCGCCTCGATGAAGGTGCCCCGCGAGCCGTGGTCGGCGCGTGCCTGCTCGAGGTACTCGCGGGACGGCTCGATGCCGTAGTACCGCACGTCGCCGAACGCGTCGCGCCAGCGTCCCGTGCCGCAGCCGATGTCGAGCACGCTGGCACCGTCCGGGACCGAGAGGAACCGGCGGCGGAACTCCTCCTCGCGACGAGGATCGCTGATCGCGCGCTGCAGCATGTCGTAGGGCGCCGCGAAGCGAAGCAGCCACCATGCGCCGCCGGTCCGCGTGCCGTCGGAGGTGTCGATCGCGTCGATGCGTCGCCGCTCGGGCATCGACGGAGTCTAGTGCTGCCGAAGTGCCGCGCGCGGCGACGGCGTGTAGCCTCCTGCCCATGGTCGTCCTCGTCACGGGCGGAGCGGGATTCATCGGCTCCGCGGTGGTCCGCGACATCCTCGCGAACACCGCGTGGAAGGTCGTCAACCTCGACGCGCTGACGTACGCGAGCAACCCGGACGCGCCTTCCTGGCGGCGCGACGACGGTCGGTACGAGTTCGAGCGCGCGGACGTCTGCGACGCCGGCGCCGTGCGCGAGATCCTCGCGCGGCACTCGCCCGACGCGATCATCCACCTCGCGGCGGAGAGCCACGTGGACCGGTCGATCGACGGCCCCTCGCCGTTCATCCGGACGAACGTCGTCGGCACCGGCACGCTGCTCCAGGAGGCCCGCGCGCACTGGGACTCGCTTCCCGCGGAGCGGCGCGGCGCCTTCCGGTTCCTGCACGTATCGACCGACGAGGTGTACGGCGACCTCGGCTTCGGAACGGCGCCGGCCACCGAGTCGAGCCCCTACCGGCCGAGCTCGCCGTATGCCGCGAGCAAGGCCGCCTCGGACCACCTCGTGCGCGCCTGGCACCGCACCTGGGGATTCCCCGCGATCGTCACCAACTGCTCGAACAACTACGGGCCGTTCCAGTTCCCGGAGAAGCTGATCCCGCACGTCACGCTGTCGGCGATCCACGGACGCCCGCTGCCCGTGTACGGCCGCGGCGACCAGGTACGCGACTGGATCCAC
>JAIYBS010000125.1 GCA_027488415.1 Planctomycetaceae bacterium
CCGTAGGGGAACCTGCGGCTGGATCACCTCCTTTCTAAGGGATACCTTAGACCGCTTCCGAGAGCGATCTCGTCAGCGGAATCTCAAGTCAACGCAATCTCGTACTGCGCAAGCAGCTAGCTGGCCGGTGACGGTCAGCAAATGGCGTCCAACTGTTCCTTGACATATTGTCAACGCCCTGGTTTCGGCCAGGGCGTTGTCATTTTTGCTCGCTGCACGTTGGGCTTTCGGTCTGGCGCGCGCGCGGGATCGTGCCGAGCCCAAAAGGAATCGCGGGCCCGTCGCCGTTCGGCAACGGGCCCGCGAGTTCAGAAAAGGGACCAGTGCTGTCCGCCCACCGCGGTCGGCGTCTCCAGGTGCAGGACATCGCCTGCGGAGCCTGGCGTTCGCCGGTCCGTTGCGCCGTCGGCCGAGTGGGCGCGCAAAGCAGCGCCTCAGCGACCGACACGATTCAGTGGTCTGGTATCCCTTCCTTTCCCTGTCGCACACCGTTGGGCGGCGACTTCCTCAAACCTCAAGAGGAAAGTAGCCCCGATCCGTGGCGGGTCAATCGTTTCTCTGGATAAACGACCCCCAACGTCCGGAAAAGTGGAGTTCTTCAGAGGACGGCGGCCTGGGCGCTCAGGTCCGGGCTGGAGGGGTGCTCCGCGGCGCGGTACCGATTCAGTCGTTGAAGCTGCCGACGTACGGCACGGGATTCCCGCTTGCGACGCCCGATGCCCCGCCGAACCATGCCCCGTTGCCGATTTCCTCGCGAGTCCAGGCCGGGGTGAGGCCCCAGTTGACCATGCCCGGGTTGCCCGCGACCGTGCCGTTGGCGACGAGGCTGGCGGCGTTTCCGTCGTTCGGCCCCGCCATGCCGATCGGCGGCGGGTAGCCCGGACCGTAATGGTGCATCACGGTGGCGTTGCCGTAGGGGGTGACGAACTTGGCCTGGACGTAGCCCGGCTGCGGGCCGTCCGCGACCGCAGGGCCGCCGCCTGATCCGACCGCATCGGCGGCCGTCGGGCCTGCCATGTGGAGGTGGTACTCCGGCGCGAGCGCGGCCTGCTGCAGCGCCTGCCGCGAAAGCTCGCCGCCCGGGTTGTTGTAGCCCACGCCCGGGGGCATGCCGTTCACGGTTCCGGCGGGGTTGCTTCCGCCCGACTGGCCGCTCCCGTAGCCCACCTGGCCGGACTGCGCGCCGTAGCCGTACCCGGACTGGCCGGCGCTGCCCGAGGCGAGCCACGCCGCCGAGGCGAGTGCGGCGAACAGCAGGGTGCGCGTTGCGTGGACGGGCTTCGCGATCGTCGGCATGGGCGGGTGCTCCTGCCGAAAGCGTAGCATCCTCGCCCTGCCATGCGAATCGCCGTCGCCTCGGACCACGCCGGACTGCCGCTCAAGGAGCACATGGTGCCGCTGCTGCGCGCGCTCGGGCACGACGTCGTCGACGTCGGGACGCACACGAAGGACGCGGTCGACTACCCGGACTACGCGGTCGCCGGTTGCCAGGCGATCCTCGACGGGCGGTGCGAGCGCGGCATCCTCTTCTGCGGCAGCGGCGTCGGCATGAGCGTGGCCGCCAACAAGATCCCGGGCATCCGCGCCGGCAACGTCGAGGACCACTACTCGGCGCACCAGGGCGTCGAGCACGACGACATGAACGTCCTCGTCCTCGGCGGGCGGACGCTCGGTACGGCGGTCGCGGAGGAACTCGTGCGCGCGTTCCTCGCGGCGCGCTACACCGGCGAGGAGCGGCACGCCCGCCGCCTCGCGAAGGTGCTCGAGATCGAGCGGCACCCCGAACGATTCACCGCCTGCGGCGAGGCGCGTCCCGCCGCCGGCACTGCACGGACCTGAACCCCATTCATGCGCGCTCGGCGCGCAGGAGATTGCACGATGCGTCGATTCATCCTTGCGTCCACCACGCTCGCCTCGCTCCTCGCCGCCACGCCGGTCCTCGCCGAGCCGCCCGCCGTCGGCCCCGACTACACGACCCTGCCGCCGGAGCCCGCCGAGATCCAGAAGCAGCTCGAGGGTGCGAAGGTCACCATGGCCCAGGCCGTGGCCTCCGCCGAGAAGGAGATGAGCGGCACGTGCCTCGCCGGCCGCGCGATCGTCGCCAACGGCGCCGTGACGTCCTACGAGGTCATCGTCACCTGCGGCGGGCTGCAGAAGCGCGTCACCGTCGATGCCTCGAGCGGCAAGGTCACCGGTGCCACCGTGACCATCCCCGCCGCCGTCGCCAAGGCCACCGAGAAGCTGAAGGGCGGCGTCGTGCGCGAGGCGCAGATGAACCCCGCCGTCGAGCCCCCGGTCATCAACGTCGTCGTGTTCAAGGACTCGGCGCGCCACGACGTGGTCGTGAACGCCGTCGACGGTTCCATCGTGAGCGATACCACCATGAGCAGGTTCCCCGGAGACGCCTTCACCGGCCAGATCGTCACGCTTCCCAGCGGCCTCCAGTACGTCGACATCAAGGAAGGCTCGGGCGCTGCGCCGGCCGACAAGAACGCCGTCGTGAAGGTGCACTACTCGGGCTGGCTCGTCGACGGCAAGAAGTTCGACTCGAGCGTCGACCGCGGCGAGCCGGCGACGTTCGCGCTGTCGGGCGTGATCCCCGGCTGGACCGAGGGCGTCGGCTCGATGAAGGTCGGCGGCAAGCGCAAGCTGATCGTCCCCTACGCGCTGGCCTACGGCGAGCGCGGCCGCGGACCGATCCCGCCGAAGGCGACGCTGATCTTCGACGTCGAGCTGCTCGAGGTCCCGAACGCCCCGCAGCAGTGAGCGCGCGGGCGATCGCCCGCGTCCGTCACGGATTCTTGAAGACGTCGTCCGCCTGCTTGGACACTTCCTGCTGGTAGGCGTCGATCCTGTCCTTCGTCCGCTCGGCCGCATCGCGCGCCTTGCCGAGGTGTGACTTGCTCTGGTACTTGTCGTCGCCGGACGCCTGCTGCTGCGGCGCGGGCGCCGGCTCCGGCGCCGGGGCGGCCGCGGGCCGGGGATTCATCGGCTTGCACGCGGAGAGCGCGAGCACCGAGGCGGCGAGGACGGCGGCGAGGGCGGATGTTCGCATGGCGCGATGCTACGCGGCGTCACGCGGCGGCCGTCCCGCCCGCCCACGAGTCGTCGAGCGTTCCGGCATCGCGGGTGCCCGCGTCCCAGGCGTCCGGTGCCGGGGCGCGCTGCAGGCAGGACTCAAGCTCATCGACAGGGATCGCGAGGAACGCACGCGCGAGGTCCGGGTCGAAGTGGGTCCCCGCGCAGCGCGCGACCTCGAGGCGCGCCTGGTCGATCGTGCATGCCGGGCGGTAGACGCGGCTGCTCGTCATCGCGTCCACCGAGTCGGCGATCGCGATCACGCGGCCGAGGAGCGAGATCGTGCCGCCGGAGCAGGCGTTGGGGTAGCCGGTGCCGTCCCATCGCTCGTGGTGGTCGAGGACGCCCGGCAGCACCTCGCGGAGCTGAGGGATCTGCCTGAGGATCCGATGGCCGATCTCGGGATGCTCGCGGATGGCGTCGCGCTCGGCGTCGTCGAGGCGGCCCGCCTTCGCGAGGATCGCCTCGGGAACGCCGATCTTGCCGATGTCGTGCACGAGCCCGCAGAGGTAGGCGCGCTCGGCGAGGTCGGCGCCGAGCTCCGCCGCCTGCGCGAGGAGCCGGGCGAGCCGGGCGACCCGCTCGGAGTGGCCGCGGGTGTGCGCGTCCTTCGCGTCGATCGCGCGCACGAGCGCGACGACCGTGCCCGAGAGCATCAGCTCCTGCTCGCGCGCCATGCGCTGCTCCATCGCCGCGCGCTGCAGGTGCATCATGCAGTGGGCGGAGAAGGCGAGGACCGCGGACGCGAGCGTCGCGGCGCCGCGCAGCTCGTCGCCGGACCTCGGCCTGGCGGTGTCCACGTACGCAACCGCCGCGACCGAGCCCGCGACCCGGTAGGGCAGGCAGATCGCGTGCAGCACGCCGAGCTGCGCGAGGCTCGCGCTGACCGTCGACGAGAGCGGGTCCTCCGAGCCCGCGACCACCGGCCCCTCGTAGCCGCGGCGGATCGCGGCGCGGCTCGGGCCGGAGTCACGGAACGACGCCGCGGGCGCGTCGGCGAGCAGCTCCTCGTCGTCGTCGTGGTTTCGGCGGATGAGGGCGGCGCGGTCGAATCCGGTGACCCGCAGGATCGCTGTGACCGTCGCGCGGCGAAGCTCCGACTCGCCCGCCGCCCGCATGAGCGACTCGGTCGCGTGCATGAGGTTGCCGAGGTCCCGGCGCCCGAGCGAGTCGTGCTCGACGAGCGCGATCGGACGGATCTCGAGGTCGCACACGGGTTCCGGCATGCAGCCCGGGTCCGCGTGGTGCGCCTGGATGAGGAACCGGGCCTTGCAGTCGCCCATGCGGATCACGTCGCCATGGCGGAGCGTGAGGCCGATGCCGGAGGCGAGACGCACGCCGTTGACCGTGATGGGCGCGGAGCGCGCGAGCCCGATGAGCCGCCACTCGGGCTCGGCGTGCGTGCCGGGCTCTGCCGCGCTCTCGATCGAGGCGTGGACTCGGCTCATCGCGGGGTGTCCGCTGACCGCCGTGCAGCGGGGCGACCGGCCGATCGTGAAGGCGCGCCCGGGCTCGAGCAGGTGCCTTGCCACGTGGCCGTTCGCGGAGAAGACGATCCATCGGTTCTGGGGCATCGCGGAACTCCTGGAGGGGCTCGAGAGCCAAGCCTTGCGGCCCCCGAGGGTTGGGTACGCCGGATCCACCGAGAAGTTCGCTTCCAAACGGCCGGACGGGTGAATCCAAGGAGGCCAATTCCGCGATTTTCACGGGTACGGGTCTAGCGCCCGGAGATCCCCATGCACGATTCGACGATCACCGAGCGTTTCGCCCGCCCCGCACCCGTCCCGACCCCGTCGCCGGCCGGGTTCGACCTCCCGCGCATCGAGCGCGCGGTGCGCGAGATCCTCTGCGCGATCGGCGAGGACCCCGCGCGGGACGGGATCCGCGACACGCCGCGCCGCGTGGCGAAGGCGTACGCCGAGGTCTTCGCGGGCCTGCACCAGACGGCCGAGGACCACCTCGGGCGCGTGTTCGAGCAGAAGTGCGACGAGCTGATCACCGTGACCGGCATCGGGTTCCACTCGATGTGCGAGCACCACCTCCTGCCGTTCTTCGGCAAGGCGCACGTGGCCTACCTGCCGCAGGCCGGCCGCGTGGTCGGGCTCAGCAAGCTCGCCCGCACGGTGGAGGTCTTCGCCAAGCGCCCGCAGCTGCAGGAGCGGCTCACCGAGCAGGTGGCCGACGCCCTGATGGAGCACCTCGACCCGGCCGGCTGCGTGGTGATGGTCGAGGCCGAGCACCTCTGCATGAAGATGCGCGGCGTGAAGACCGCCGACAGCATGATGACCACCTTCGTGCGCCGCGGCGTGTTCCGCGCCGACGAGGCGCGCGGCGACCGGGCGATGGCGCTGGTCCGCGACCTGGCCGCGAAGACGCGCTGCTGACCTCCCGGTAGATTCGGGCGATGGACACCGGCCCGCGCGCGGCGATCTTCGACCTCGACGGCACGCTCGTCGACAGCTTCGACGCGCACTGGCGCTCGTGGCGCGACATGTGCGCGCGCTACGGGGTGACGCTGACGCGTGAGCGGTTCGTGCGCAGCTTCGGGATGCGAAACGACCGCATCATCGACATGTACTGGCGCGAGGACGGGCACGAGCCGCCGCACGCCGAGCGCGCCCGCGAGCACGCCGACGAGAAGGAGGCGCTGTACCGCGCGATGGTCGCGGAGCGCTTCCCGGCGATGGAGGGCGGCCGCGAGCTGCTCGAGCGCCTGCACGCGGCGGGCTGGCTGCTCGCCGTCGGGACGAGCGGGCCGCCCGAGAACCTGCGGGTCGCGGTCAAGGGCCTCGGGGCCGACCGCTGGTTCCACGCGGAGGTCTGCGGGCTCGACGTCGAGCACGGCAAGCCGGCGCCCGACATCTTCCTGAAGGCGGCGGAGCGGCTCGGCGTCCCGCCCGCGCGGTGCGTCGTCGTGGAGGACGCCGTGCCCGGGATCGACGCCGCCCACGCGGCGGGCATGCCCTGCGTCGCGATCTGCAGCGAGGGGCACACGCACGCGGAGCTCTCGTCGGCCGAACGGGTCATCGACCGGTTCGACGAGCTGACCGTCGGGGCGATGGACGCCCTGCTGCGCGGCGGCATGCGCGTACGATGAACCTCCCATGGATCCCCGATACCAGCGGCTCGCCGAGCTCCTCGTCCGCCACAGCTGCCAGGTGAAGTCCGGCGAGCACCTCCTGATGGAGCTCTTCGACGTGCCGCCCGCGATGGCGGTCGCGCTCGTCGAGGCGACCCGCGCCGCGGGCGGCCACCCGCACGTCGAGCTGCGCTCGAACCGCGTGATGCGCGCCCTCAACAAGCTCTCCGGCGAGGACGGCCTGCGCGTGTGGGGCGAGTGCGACCAGGAGCGCATGAAGAAGATGCAGTGCTACGTCGGGATCCGCGGCGCCGACAACGTCAGCGAGATGAGCGGGATCCCGCCCGAGCAGATGAAGTCGGTCGGCAAGCTCTACGCGAAGCCGGTGCACTTCGAGCAGCGCGTCAACCACACCAAGTGGGTGGTGCTGCGCTGGCCGTCGCCGTCGATGGCGCAGCTGGCGCAGATGTCGACCGAGGACTTCGAGCGCTTCTACTTCGACGTGTGCCTGGTCGACTACGCGAAGATGGACCGCGACTGCCAGCCGCTGAAGAGGCGGATGGAGGCGGCGGACAAGGTGCACATCAAGGGGCCCGGGAAGACCGACCTGCGGTTCTCGATCAAGGGGATCGGCGTCGTGCCGTGCTGCGGCGAGCGGAACATCCCGGACGGCGAGTGCTTCACCGCGCCGGTGCGCGACAGCGTGGAGGGCGTGCTGCAGTACAACACGCCGACGCTGTTCAATGGCATCACCTTCACGAACATCGGGCTCGAGTTCTCGAAGGGCCGCATCGTGAAGTGCTGGGCCGACCAGAACCAGAAGGAGCTCGAGGCGATCTTCGACACCGACGAGGGCGCCCGCTACGTCGGCGAGTTCGCGCTCGGGTTCAACCCGCACATCCTGCACCCGATGAAGGACATCCTGTTCGACGAGAAGATCGCCGGCAGCTTCCACTTCACCCCGGGCCGCTGCTACGAGGACACCGAGAACGGCAACCGCAGCGAGATCCACTGGGACCTCGTGTGCATCCAGCGCCCGGAGTACGGCGGAGGCACCGTGGAGTTCGACGGCGAGCTGATCCGCAAGGACGGCAAGTTCGTCCCCGCCGACCTGCAGGCGCTGAACGGCTGATCCATGGCGAGCGATCCCGTCGTCGACCTGCGCTCGGACACGGTCACGCGCCCGACCCCCGCGATGTGGGAGGCGATGCGTGCCGCGCCGCTCGGGGACGACGTGCTCGGCGACGAGCCGACCGTCGCGCGGCTCGAGGCGCGGATCGCGCGGATGCTCGGCAAGGAGGCCGCGGTCTTCGTGCCGAGCGGCACGATGGCGAACCAGCTCGCGATTCGCGTCGCGTGCGGCGCGGGCGACGAGATCATCGCGCACGCCGAGAGCCACATCATTCACTACGAGACCGGCGCGCCCGCCGCGCTGACCGGCGCGATGGTGCGGACGGTCGAGGGCGCGGGCGGCCTGTTCGACGCGGCGGCGGTGCGTGCCGCGGTGCGCACGAAGAACGTGCACCACCCGGTCAGCCGGATGCTGGTCGCGGAGAACACGCAGAACCGCGGCGGCGGCACGGTGTGGGACATGGCGCGGTGGGAGTCGGTCGCCGCCGAG
>JAIYBS010000312.1 GCA_027488415.1 Planctomycetaceae bacterium
GATCCTGCTCGGGAACTTCACCCCGGGGGCGTGAGCGGGGGGACGCGCGCCGGGCCGACCGGCCCGAGCCGAGCGTTGCCGATTCGGACGTTTCCCGTGCAGGCGGCGCGGATCAGGCGATCGCATTCGGCGGCCAATCCCTCGCCTGCCGGCGCTGGCAGCGCGACGGTGCCGGACTCGGTGACGCACGCTCGGTCCTCGATCGTGCCGAGCGGCGTCGCGAGGAGCGCGTTGCCCTCGACCACGCCGCCGACCGGTCGGCCGAAGCGGTCGGTGAAGTACGACTGGAGCGAGGGGTAGCGCGATCGCCAGGGCTCGCGGTCCACGGGCATCTCCGCGAGGCGGCGGTGCAGTGTCGAGGTCGCGGGGTCGGCGATGTGCGGAGCCATCCAGCCGACGCCGCGCGCGTCGTACATGATCGCCTTGCCGCAGGCGACGAACGCATTGCGGCGGACCACGTTGTCGCGCCCGCCACCGATGAGCATGCCCCAGTTGCAGCGGACGACGAGGTTGTCCTCGAGCGTGATGCCGCTCGCCATGTCGTCCACGTAGAAGGCGTTCTGGTAGCGGGCGTCCGAGCCCGGGATGTCGTGCACGAGGTTGCCGCGAAGCACGTTGCCGTGCGCGGTCCAGTCGCGGCCGATGCAGATGGCGCCGGCGTCGCCCGTCTCCTGCACCACGTGGTGCACGTGGTTGGCCTCGATCAGGTGCTCGTTTCCGGCGTAGATGACGGCGATGTGCGGGAGGTCGGAGATCTCGTTCCGGATGAGCGCGTGGCCGACGCCCGCGATCTCGATGGCCGGGGCGTAGGTGCGCTGCAGGCGGCCGCAGCGGGTGAACGTGCTGTCTTCCACGCGGTGGTGCCCGGGCGTGAGCGTCGCGCGGTCGCCGCCCTCGAGGTGGACGCCGGTGGTGCCGATGTCGGTGAACGTGCAGCGGGTGACGCTGCAGCGCGCGCCGTCGAGCGAGATCGCCCGCGTGCCGACGTTGCTGAAGGTGCAGTCGCGGACGGTCGCGCCGTCGACGCCGGTGCCGACGATGGCCGAGCCGCGCGTGCACTCGAAGGTGACGCCCTCGACGGTGACGCGGGGAGCGCCTGGTCCAGAGGGGATCCGGATCATCGGCTCGGCGAGCATCGAGACCGTGACGGGCGCGCGCTCATCGCCGGGCGGAAGCCACGCGACCACGCGCGCGCTACCGCGGTCGATCCAGCACTCGCCCGGAGAGTCGAGCTCGCCGAGTGCGTTCGTGATGCGGAAGCGGCCGCGCTGCGCGAGGCCGTAGCGGTGCGGCATTGCGAGCGTGACGGTGCCGGCGGCCGGGTCGACCGAGGCGACGGGCAGCTGCTCGTCGGACCAGTCCCAGTTCCAGTAGCCCTGCATCCAGGCATCGCCCGAGCGCTGCCAGCGCGCGAGCCGCGATCGGTCGGCGGGAACGAACGTGCCGCCGCGCGCGGGCTCGGTCGAGCGCTGCGCGGCCGGGGTGTCGGGTTCGGCGTTGCGCGGCACGGATCCGGGGTCGACGATCCGCTCGATCGTGGCCCATCCCTCGTTTGGCCAGCGGGCCGGGGTGAGCGCGCGCCCGCCCACGAACACCTCGGTCGGCGCGACGGGCATCGGCACGGTGTGACCGCAGTGCACCGGGCCGGCGAGGCCCTCGGGCCAGCGGGAAAGCTGCGCTGCGGGTAACTCGAGGACGCGGACGTGCGCGAGCGACTCCGCCGGGAGTGCTGCCGCAAGGCGCTCGTCCGGCGCGCGCCAGTTGGGCGCCGCGATCGTGATCCCGCCGGAGAGCGTGGCGCGACCGTGGCCGCGGACGATGATCTCTCGTGCGCCGGCCGGCAGCGCCAGCGGCGCGGCGAGCGTGGTCGTGCCGGGCGCGAGGTCGATGACGACCGTGTCGGTGGTGAGCGGTGCGGGCGGCGTGTGCGGCTTCGGGGCGCCGGGGCCGGTCCACGCGCAGGCGGCGAGGAGGGCGACGGGGGTGGCGAGAGCGATGCGATGCACGCGGGAACCGTACCGGAACGCGATCACTTCGCGCGGCCCGGCGGCCTCAGGCCTTCGGACCCTTCCACACCGCGGCGTCGTAGCACGCCCAGATGTGGCCGATCCAGCCGCCGAAGCCGAAGGTGATCACCCAGAGGACGCCCGTGAGGACGAACATCAGCAGCCCGCGGAGCGCACGGCCCTGCACCAGCTGCCCGAGGCCCGGGATGATGAAGCTCGCGATCGCCGCGACGACGTTTCCGCCAGAACCCTGTCCTGCCATGGTCGCTGTCCTTCCCGGGCTCACTTGCCCATCGTTGCCTTGACCGTCTCCGCGCCGCGGGTGCGGTACTCGCGGACGAGGCCGTCGACGAACGCGTCGAAGCCGATCTCGCCGAGGTTCGCCTCGGTGCCGAACGCGCGCACGCTGACCTTTCGGCCCTCGGCATCGCGCGGTCCGACGACCGCGCAGTACGGAACCTTCATGTCGCTCGCGTCCTTGATCTTGCCCTGGATGCGGTCGTTCGACTCGTCGAGCGACGCGCGGAGGCCGGCGGCCTTGAGCGCGGCGTGCAGCTCGCGCGCGTAGTCCGCGCTCTTCTCGCTGATCGGCAGGACGCGCACCTGCTCCGGCGCGAGCCAGAGCGGGAAGGCGCCCGCGAAGTGCTCGATCAGGCAGCCGACGAACCGCTCCATGCTGCCGAACGGCGCACGGTGGATCATCACCGGGCGGTGGTGCTGGTTGTCGGCGCCGATGTAGCTCAGGTCGAAGCGGACCGGAAGGTTGTAGTCGATCTGCACGGTGCCGAGCTGCC
>JAIYBS010000376.1 GCA_027488415.1 Planctomycetaceae bacterium
ACGAGGATGTTCGCGGCCGTCACGATGCCGAGCAGCACCGGTGCCGACGGGAGCCGGCGCGCGGAGGTGCCCGAGCGGCCGAGCCGATCGCCGAACGCGCCGAGCAGCGCGCTCACCGCGAAAAGGCCGACGATGTAGAGGACGGGCCGCACGGGCGAGCCGCCGCCCTGCTCGTCGCGCAGGAACGCGCCGATCACGAGCAGGTTGATCGTCGCCGACACGAGTCCAACGCGCAGGCCGCTCGCCTCGCCCGGCGCGAAGCGCCCGGCCGCGAAGCCGCCGGCGAGCACGCACGCCACGCCGCCGGCGAAGAGCAGCTCGCCCGCCGCCTGCCCCGGCTGGAGCATGGCCACGTAGCTGAGCGTCCACATCGCCACCGTGGCGGCGAAGCCGAGCGCCAGGTTCATCGGACGAACCCACCACGCCCAGCCCATGACGAGCAGGCTGCCTGCCGCGAAGAGGGCCAGGAGCGGTGCAAGGCCCATCGGTTCCGGGTTGACGGCGTTGGCGGCCTGCTGCGCGAGCGTCTGGATCATGGGAAGCCTCGGTGAGGGGGGAAACCTATGCTATTCCTCCCGCCGTGGTGCGGGATTTGCCATGCACGATGCCGCCGCCAGCCCCGGAGCCGCACGCGTCTGGTCGCAGCTCTCCAAGGCGCGGCTGAGCGCCCTGGTGCTGCTGACGGCCGCCGTCGGTTATGCGGTGGCGCCGCCGGTCGCCGAGGGCTGGTGGATGCGGCTCCTCTGGACCTGCGCGGGCACGGGCCTCGCCGCCGCGAGCGCCGCGATGCTGAACCAGGTGGCCGAGCGCCGCCGCGACGCACTCATGCGCCGTACGGCCGGACGCCCGCTCCCCGCGGGCCACGCGAACCCGAAGGTGGTCTTCGCGGTGGGCGTCGTCATCGGATACGCCGGGTGCGCGCTCCTCGCCTCGACCACGACGCTCCTCGCGGCCGGCCTCGCGGCGCTCAACATCCTGCTCTACGTGCTCCTCTACACGCCGCTCAAGCCGCGCACCACGGTGAACACGCTGGTGGGCGCGATCACGGGCGCGATCCCGCCGGTGATCGGCTGGACCGCGGCGACCGGCACCATGGCGCCCGGCGCATGGGCGCTCTTCGGCATCCTCTTCGTGTGGCAGCTGCCGCACTTCCTCGCGCTCGCGTGGCTCTACCGCGACGACTACCTCGCCGGCGGCTTCGCGATGCTCCCGTCGCGCGACCCGTCGGGCCTGGCGACGGCGCAGGTGTGCCTCCTGACGAGCCTCCTGCTGGTGCCCGTGAGCCTGCTCGCCACGATGACCGGCATCGCGGGACTCGCCTACGCCGCGACCGCGATGGCGGCGGGACTGTGGCTCGCGTGGCTCTCGGCGGCGTTCCTGCGCGAGCGAAGCGACGCCAACGCGAGGCGGCTGTTCCTCGCGAGCCTCGCGTACCTGCCGCTGGTGCTGGGCGCGATGGTGCTCGACCGCGGCAGCATCGTCGCGACCGGGACGCGCGAGGGCGACGTGATCATCATCGAGGTGCCCGCGCAATGAACGCATCCGAACCGCGGAAGTCCCCCGACCCCCGAGGCTTCCCGACGCTCACCTTCCGCGGCGGCGGCTGGGTGATCGTGGCCACGCTCGCGCTGCTCGCCGGATTCCTCGCGTGGGCGCTGAGCGGCGTGTTCATGGCCGACCGGCCGAGCGGCCACGGCAGCGACCCGGCCGCGTACGGCTTCCGCCTCGAGCCGCTCCTCGCCGAGCGCGAGACGCTCGTCGGCACGGGCAACCCGCGCGACTTCCTGCCGAGCCTCGACAACCCGTCGGTGCTGCGCGGCTCGGACGTCCTGCGCTGGAACTCGGAGCACCGCCGCAAGCTCGTCGTCAGCACCGACCGCGTGGCGGGCCTCGTGGTGAACGGCGAGGCGCGCGCGTATCCGCTCTCGATCCTCAACGCGCACGAGGTGGTCAACGACGTCCTCGGCGGCGTGCCGATCGCGGTGACGTACAGCCCGCTCACCGACAGCCTCGTGGCGTTCGACCGGCGGATCGGCGGCATCGAGCGAACGTTCCGCGTGAGCGGTCTCGTGCTCGACAGCAACCTCGTCATGTACGACCGCGTGCCCGGCCAGCAGCCCGGGTCCGTGGACGGTTCTTCGCTCTGGAGCCAGCTCGGCATGCGCGCGATCGCGGGGCCCGCGGCGGCCGAGGGGCTCGCGATCACGCCGCTTCCGGACGCGAACATCACCTCGTGGCGCATGTGGCTCGCCACCTGGCCCGACACGGGCGTCGCGCAGGGCGACCCGAGCCAGTCGAGCCGCTACAAGGAATTCAGCTACGCGCGCTACTACCTGTCGCCGAACGTCGAGTTCCCGGTGAAGGACCTCGTGCCCGCGGTGCCCGAGCCGCAGACTCCCGCCGCCGCCCTCGAGGCCGCGCGCGCGGGCAAGCCGCGCAGCCGCAAGACCGCGGTCGTCGAGGTCCGCGAGGGCAGCGAGCGTGCCGTGCATTCGGTGGCCGAGATGGTCGCCGGCGCGCAGGACGGGATCTACCGATTCACCGTCGCTGGCCGCGAGTTCGAGGCCACCGTGCAGGACGCGCCGCTCGCGGTGCTCGTGCG
>JAIYBS010000117.1 GCA_027488415.1 Planctomycetaceae bacterium
AGCGACTGGTAGAGGAACGCGAACGCCTCCGTGCAGGCCGTGTTCGGCACGTTCTGCAGCGCCGGGCGCGGGGCCCAGAACGCGCTGTAGAGCTGCTCGAGGTTGTGCCCGAGCTCGTGCATCGCGGTGTCGAAGCCGTCCCAGCCGAGCTCGTCCTTCAGCCGGTTCGTGCGCAGCCACGCGCCGTACTCGCCGAGCATCGGCCGCATCGCGTGGCCCGAGCCCTTGGCGATCTCGACGCGAATGCGGGAGCCGAGGAAGTCGGCCTCGTCGGCGGGGAAGCCGAGGTCGCGAAGCACCTGCGGCAGCGCGGCCTGGAACGCGCGCTCGTCGGCGAAGCGGGCCTTGACGGCCGCGTTCATCTCGCCGGCGGGACGCGTCTCGGCGACGTCCTCGAAGTAGATGTCCTGCGGCTCGAGGGCGCGGCCGAGTCGCGCGCGGAGGAAGTCCGCGAGCGGCGCGCGCACCGGGTGCTCGAGGAGCTCGACGAGCAGGCGCTCGACGTCGGGCTCGGCGATCTCGCGCGCGAGATCGAACTTGCGGGCGATCGCGGTCGGCGCCTCGGGGTAGTGCGGGTCGAAGCGCGCAGCGACCCCGTGGTGCGCGAGGATGTGCCGGTAGCGCTCCGGGCCGACGGTGTCCGCCGCGGCCACGGGCACGCCGCCGACGGTGTTGCGCGCGGGGTCCCAGTCGGCGCCCGCGGTGCGGCGCTCCATCACCGCGCGCGGGATCGTGCCGTCGATGGCGCGTGCCATCACCCACACGAGCGCGCGCTGCTTGTCGAGGCCGTCGGGGTCTCCGTAGCCGGCCTTCATCTCCTCGCGGACGAGCCAGTGCGCGAGGAGCGCGCGGTCCGGCTCGAACCAGCGCCTGCCCTTCGCGTCGACCATGCAGCCGACGGGCACGTGGAAGCGCGACACGAAGTTCGACGCCTCGTTCGAGACACGCCTCGCATGGTCCGCGAGCTCGGCCGGGATGCGCGGACCGAACTGCTGCGCGACGCGCGCGGCCGCCCACCGATCGACGGACCAGCCGTCGCCGGCGGCGAGCATCTCGCGCAGGTCGGGCCGGTCGAAGTTGAGGAGCGCGATGAACGCGATGCGCTGGCGGTAGAGCTGGTCGGAGAGGTCCGGCGAGGGATCGAACGCTGCGAGCACCTCGTCGACGCCGGGAAGCTCGTCGCCCGCGAGGTCGTTCCAGCGCCGCAGCGAGCGACGCATCTCGTAGAGGTGACCGCCGATCTGCTGGAGCGCGGACTCGAGGCGGTCGAGCAGCCTCGCGCGACCCGCCTCGTCGGCGACGAAGCGCGCGGCGCAGAAGTCGGCGAATGCCTTCGCGTCGCCGTCGACCGCGGTCCAGCGCGATGCGACGCGCGCGACGCCTGCCTCCGCGGCGGCGCGGACGCGCTCGCCGTGAGCGGCGACCACGGCGTCGACCGCGGAGGCGCGATCGGCGGCTCCCAGCACGGACGACGCCGGGACCGACGGAGCGGCGGCCGATGCCGTCGCGGTGCCGGGGGAGCTCACTTGCCGCACCCCTCGCAGCCGGCGGCGCCGGGGGCGCGGACGCTGGCGAACAGCGTGAGCTGCTGCTCGCGCTCGCGGCCGTAGAGCTTCACCGGCGCGTACAGCAGGCCGGTCGCGGGGCTCTTCGGGGTGACGCGGATGCCGACGATTCGGCTGCCGTCCTTGACCTCCTGCCCGAGGAGCTGGACCTGCGCCTCCGGCGCGCCGCTCTCTACCGCCAGGACCTCCTCGCCGGGGTCCTCCATCTCGAGCTTCAGGTCGACCGAGCCGCCGACGTCGATGCGGCCCGCGTTGATCCGGTAGTCCTTCATGCGGAAGGTGGACTTGGGGATCGTCTGCTCGCTGCGGACCCAGATGTCGAACACGGGGCAATCGGCGCGATCCGTCTCGATGGCGAGATACGCCGGGAAGGTCGGCTGCCAGCTGTCGAGGTCGAACTTCACGAGGTACTGGGCGCGCGGGGCGTCGCCCTTGGAGAAGCCGATGAACTCGGGCTCGCGACCGCCGACGGCACAGATGGTGAACGGCTTCTTGTCGAGGCTCTCGACGACGAACCGGCCCTGGCGCGGCTTGCCTTCCACCGCGTTGATGATCGACGGCACGCAGCGCACGGGCATCGCGGTCTCGCCGCGGAGCTGGAGCTCGAGCACGCGCGCATATCCGTCGACCGCGACCTTGATGCTCGCGCGGTGAACCTGGGGCATCGACGCGCCCTCGAGGACGGCCTCGAAGACCTCGCTTCCGCCCGGCGGGATCACCTTTCCCGCGAGGGCGCTGGTGGTCGTGCACTTGCAGCTCGGGGTCACCGCGACGATCGTCAGCGGGGTGGTTCCGGTGTTCTTGAGGGTGACGGTGCCCTTCCCGCCCGCCCTCGGTGCCATGAAGCCGAGGTCCAGCACGGCCGGAGTGACCTCGATCGGAGGAAGCGAGTCGACTGCGGTGCCCGGCGCGACCGCGGGGGCTGCGGGAGCAGGCGGCGTCTGGGGCAATCCCGCGACCTCAGAGGCGGCGACGAACGCGACCGAGCAGGCGATTCCGGTGACGATGAGGCGGTTGAAGGGCATGGAGAACCGAGTGTAGGGCGCGCTCACCCCCGATTCCCTGCCTTGGAGCAGCCGAAGGTCGTTGTTCTCGGACTCGACGGCGGTCCAAACGCGACGAATTGAATTCCTGTTGCTTCCCATGATGCACTTCGGGGTTAGATTCCGTCTGTCACTGAGGAGAAAGGCAGTGAGCGCAAATCGCGCCGCTCCCCGACTCCAACTCACGACCTCTGGACCTGGTAAAGCTGAGAGATCAGACAAGCCCGTCCTGAGCATGCCCCAACGGGCATGACCTCCAAAGCCCTTTTCCCTCCCTCCGCCCCCAGGTCCCACAAGGACTTGGGGGTATTTCTATTCCGGCACGATCCCGGGCTCCGACGGCACGCGCCAGCACCTCCGCAGGCCCCGGCCGTCGGTCGATCGCGTGCCCGGCGACCCGCCGGGGGTTCGCTATCCTCCTCCCTCCCCCAACAGGAGAATCCGCGTGAAGTCGACCGACCTGCGTGCCAACATGGGCATCAAGCTTGACAGCAAGCTGTACCTGATCACCAAGCTCGAGCACCGGACCCCGGGGAACCTCCGCGCGTTCATCCAGGTGACGATCCGCGACCTGAACAACGGGACGATCATCGAGAAGCGCCTCCGCTCCGGCGAGGAGGTCGAGCAGGTCGACCTCGACCGACGGCCCATGGAGTACCTGTTCGAGCAGGGCGGGAAGTACACGTTCATGGACCTCGAGTCCTACGAGCAGGTCGAGCTGTCGAAGGACTTCGTCGGCGACCTCCCGCTCTACGTGCTTCCGAACAACCAGGTGGTCGTGCTCTGGTGCGACGGCAAGCCGATCTCGGTCGAGATGCCGCTCACCGTCACGCTGACCGTCACCGACACGCCGCCCGGCATCAAGGGCGCCACGGCGACGAACCAGCTGAAGGAGGCGACCTGCGAGACCGGGCTGAAGACCCGCGTCCCGCCGTTCATCACCACCGGCGAGAAGATCATCGTCAGCACCGAGGACGGCGCCTACCGCGAGCGCGCCTGACGCGCCGCGCGTCAGGTGACGCCGCGAAATTGGTGCATGCTTAACCGGGTACGGATTTCAGCGCCGCCGCGACGACGGCGTCGACGGTGAACCCGAAGTGGGCGATCACCTTCGGCGCAGGGCCGCTCTCGCCGAACGTGCGCATGGCGATGACCTGCCCGTCGATCCCCACGTAGTCGCCCCAGCCGGTCGGGCTGCCCATCTCGACCGCGACGCGCGCGCGCACGGTCGGCGGGAGCACGGAGTCGCGATACTCCCTCGACTGACGGTCGAAGACGAGCGTGCACGGCATGCTCACCACGCGGGCGCGAACGCCGCGCTCCGCGAGCTTCGCGTGCGCCTCGACGCAGAGCGAGACCTCGCTGCCGGTGGCGATGAGGATCACCTGCGGCGCGCCGCCCTCGGCGTCGAGCAGCACGTAGCCGCCCTGCCCCGCGCCGGCTGCCGAGCCGCACCGCGCGCGGTCGAGCGTCGGGACGTTCTGGCGCGTCAGCGCGATCGCGCTCGGCGTCTCGCGGGACCGCATCGCCCAGCGGTAGGCCTCGTTCACCTCGTTGGCGTCGCACGGGCGCCAGACCGCGAGGTTCGGCACGGCGCGAAGCCCGGCGAGCTGCTCGATCGGCTGGTGGGTCGGGCCGTCCTCGCCCACGCCGATCGAGTCGTGCGTGAACACCCAGATGGACGGCACCTTCATCAGCGCGCTGAGCCGGATCGGCGTGCGCATGTAGTCGGCGAAGATCAGGAAGCCCGCGCCGAACGCGCGGAGCCCCGACAGCACCATGCCGTTGACGATCGCGCCCATGGCGTGCTCGCGGATCCCGAAGTGCATGTTGCGGCCGTCGTAGCTGCCGCCGAACTCCGGTGCGTTGAACGTGCCCGCGCCCTTGAGGATCGTCTTGTTGCTCGGCGAGAGGTCGGCGCTGCCGCCGAGCATCCAGGGGACGCGCTCCATGATCGAGTTGAGCGCCTTGCCGCCCGACCCGCGCGTGGCGTCGCCCTTCGGGTCGGCCGGGTACGCGGCGAGGCCCGAGTCCCAGCCCGCGGGGAGTTCCCCGCGCCAGAGGGTCTCGAGCTCGCGGGCGAGCTCCGGGTACGCCGCGCGGTACGCGGCCCACTTGGCATCCCACGCGACGCGCGCGGCGCCTCCGCGCGCGCCCATGCGCTCGTCGAAGCGCTCGCGCAC
>JAIYBS010000099.1 GCA_027488415.1 Planctomycetaceae bacterium
AGCGTCTCCCCGCTGATCACGCTGATCGATCCATCCGCCGCGGACACGCGGAATCCGAGGCCGGCGCCGCCGCCCGCCGCGACGGCGTTGCATCCGAACGACGCGGTCTGGTTCTCCTGGGCCGCACCGACGCGCATCACGATGCTGCACGCGACCGTGTCCTCGCCCGACGGGCGCGAGAGCCACGGCGTCTCCGCCAGGAACGAGGTGCTGCGATTGGTGTTGGCCGCCGCCGTGGCCCGCATCAGGAGCGACTGGCCGCTGAACGGCTGCGGGCCCGTCGACCCGTTGATGACCGACGCGTCGCCGTTCGCCGCCCACGCGATGAGCGGGAAGCCGGGGACCCCGGCCGACTGGCCGTT
Organism: Planctomycetaceae bacterium; assembly: GCA_027488415.1. Taxonomy (GTDB): domain Bacteria; phylum Planctomycetota; class Phycisphaerae; order Phycisphaerales; family SM1A02; genus UBA966. The sequence goes on from JAIYBS010000099.1 coordinate 363, forward strand.
GATCTGGCCGAGCGCCTGTGCGTCGAAGTTGTTCGAGTAGAGGACACCGGCGGTCGCCTCAGAGGCGAGCGCGACGGCGACGGCGACGGATGATGCGGCAGCAGAACGAAAAGACATCTCGACCTCCCTGACAGGTCCTTTCCGTCCCGATGGCGCCCGGGCAAACGGCCCGAGCCCCCAGAGGTTGTCACTCCCGAGCGAGAAGGGAAGCGAAATCGCGCCCGAATCGCGGGTTCTCGGTCGGTTTCCCGGGCCGGTCAGTTCCCGAGGTCGATGACCTTCATCGAGACGAGGTCCTGTACGTCGATCAGGCCGAGCGGGCGGCCGTCGTCGTCGACGACCGGGATCTCGTCGAGCCTGCGCTCGCGGACGAGCTGGACGGCGTCGCGCACCAGCGCCTCGGAGGAGAGGGCGCTCGGGCGGGCGGTCATCACCTCGGCGACGCGCTTGGAGAGGAGTCCTGCGCCGAGCTCGTTGACGCGCCGGCGCAGGTCGCCGTCCGTGAAGATCCCGGACAGCCGGCCGGCCGCGTCGACGACGACGAGCGCGCCGGCGCGCCGACCCCCGCCCGTCGAGCGGAGCGCGTCGGCGACCGTGCAGTCCTCGGCCACCGTCGCGAGGGTCTCGCCGACTCGGAAGCGGAGGACCTCGGTGACGCTCTTGAGCCCGGCCCCGAGCGCGCCGCCCGGGTGACGGCGGTGGAAGTCGTCGGCGGCGAAGTTGCGTCGCCGGCTGACGGCGAGCGCCAGCGCGTCGCCCATGGCGAGCATCGCCGTGGTGCTCGCCGTCGGCGCGAGGTTGAGCGGGCATGCCTCGACGACGTCGCCGATCGCCAGGTGCACGTCGCAGAGCCGCGCCAGGTGCGACTGGTGGTTGCAGCTGATCCCGACCCGCCGGATGCCGTCGGTCCGGAGGATCGCGGCGAGATTCACGACCTCCTCGGTGCCGCCGGAGTAGCTCATCAGGATCGCCACGTCGCCCGCGCGGAGGCGGCCGAGGTCGCCGTGCACCGCCTCGCTCGGGTGCATGAAGTGCGCGGGGAGCCCGAGGCTCGACATCGTGGCGGCGATCTTCGCGCCGATCAGGCCGCTCTTGCCCATCCCTGAGATCATCACGTGCCCCGTGCAGCCGTCGAGCAGCGCGACCGCGTCGGCCCATCGCCCGGCATCCTCGCCCGCGGCGCGGGCAGCCACGCGGCGGATCGCGTCGGCCTCGGCGAGCATGGCGTCCGAGAGGAAGCTCGCCTCGTCGGCGGTCTTGGGGGTGCCTGTCATTTCCGGAGTTTACCGGGCAGCCGCGGTACGCTGCCCGCGTGGCCCTCCAGGACGACTACCAAGTACGGCTCGACAGCTTCCAGGGACCGCTGGACCTGCTGCTCTTCCTCATCCGCCGCGCGGAGGTCGACATCGCCGACATCCCGATCTCGCGGATCACGGACCAGTACTTCGCGTTCCTCAAGCAGCTGCACACGATCGACATCGACGTGGCCGGCGAGTTCCTGGTGATGGCCGCGACGCTCGTCGAGATCAAGAGCCGGACGCTCGCGCCCGCGCAGAAGCGCGTCGGCGACGACGGGCAGGAGTCGAGCGCGCTCGACGACACGGACCCGCGGTTCGAGCTCGTGAAGCAGCTGCTCGCGTACCAGAAGTACCGCAGCGCCGCCGACGAGCTCTCGCGGCTGCGCACGGAGTTCGCCCAGCGGTGGGCGGTCGGCGGCCGTGGCGCGACGCTCCCGGAGGAGCCGGAGCGCGAGTACGAGATGGACGACGTCCACATGCTCGACCTCATCGAGGCCTACGAGCGGATCATCGCGGGGATCGACCTCACCCGCGTCGGCGATCACCGCGTCGAGTACGACGACACGCCGATCTCCCTGCACCAGGCGGACCTCGTCGACCGCCTCGGCGGCGCGCCCGAGAAGCGGCTCTCGCTGCAGGACGTGTTCAAGGGGCGCTCGCGCGGCGAGGCGATCGGCCTGTTCCTCGCGATGCTCGAGCTCGCGCGCGAGCAGAAGGTCGGCATCCGGCAGGACAAGATCAACGGCACGATCGAGATCGAGCTGAACCTCTCCTGACCGGGCCCGCGGCGCGTGCCGTCAGTCGGCCGTCCGCTCGAACCACAGCAGGTGCTGCCAGGGCAGGCGCGGGTCGGTGCGGACCCAGCGGAAGCCCGCGGCCTCCAGCTCGCGCCGCGCCTGGGATTCCGTCATCTTGTGCAGCTCCTTGATCGGGACCTCGGGATCCTCGGCGCGGAACTCGACGAGTGCCACCCGGCCTCCCGGCCGGAGCGCGCGGCGGATCGACCGTGCCATCTCCCAGGGGTTCCCGAACTCGTGGTACGCGTCGACGAGGAGCACCAGGTCCACCGAGGCCTCCGGAAGCTGCACGTCGTCGAGGTCGCCGAGGATGCCCTTCAGGTTCGAGAGGCCCTCGGAGCGCGCGCGTGCCTCGAGGAACTGCAGCATCTCGGGCTGGATGTCGGTGCCGTAGGCGATGCCGGGCGCGACGCGACGCGCCATGGGCACCGTGAGGCGGCCGCTCCCGGCGCCGATGTCGGCGACGCACATGCCGGGGCGGAGCTCGAGGGCGTCGAGGAGCGCGCTCGAGCGTTCCTCCTGCTCGCGGGAATCGCGCTCGAGCCATGGGATGCCGTGATGCGTCATGAAGTGCGCGATCTCGCGGCCGAAGTACGTCCGGCCGGTGCCGTCGGGCGAGGCGTCGCACTCGCCGTAGGCGCCCGCGGGCGCGGGATCCGCGGGGCGGGCCGCGTCGGGCGCGGCGGCGGGGGTCGCCGGCGCCTGCGCGGCGCCGCGGTCGGCCTCCGGGGCGGGGGATTCGTTCGTCCCGCAGCCGCAGTGCGACCCGAGGAGCAGGGCGATGGCGGTCAGGCGCGCGGCGTACATGGCGTGAAGGGTAGGATCTTCCGCTCGATGGGCGCGGAGATCGGCGAATTTCTCAGCCTCGACGACTTCGAGCGGCACGCGCTGGCGGTGCTGCCGACGATGCCTCGCGACTACTACCGCAGCGGCGCGTGGGCCGAAACGACGCTCGCCGAGAACCGCGCGGCGTGGGACCGCCTTCGGATCTGGTACCGCGTGATGCGGGACGTCGCGCTCCGGACGAGCCGCGCCGAGCTGATGGGCCGCAACGCGGCGATGCCGCTCTGCGTCGCGCCGACCGCGCTGCAGCGAATGGCGCACCCGGACGGCGAGCTCGCCACCGCGCGCGCCGCGGCCGGGGCGGGCGTGCCGATGATCCTGTCGAGCCTCTCGAGCACGTCCGTCGAGGAGGTTCGCGCTGCCGCGACCTCGGTCGATCCGGCGGCGCGCACCTGGATGCAGATGTACATCGGCCGCGACCGCGGCGCGGTCCGGGCGCTCGCGCAGCGCGCGCACGCCGCGGGCTGCGACGCGCTCGTGCTGACCGTCGACACTCCCGTCTGGGGGATCCGCGAGCGCGACATCCGGAACCACTTCCGCGTGCCGGACGGGATGCGCATCGTCCACCTCGAGCGCGCCGGCGGACCGTCCGGCCACGAGGGAAGGGGCATCCACGAGGCGCTTGCGTGGACCATCGACGCGAGCCTCACCTGGAAGGACTTCGAGTGGCTGCGCGATTCGTCGCCGCTCCCGGTCATCCTGAAGGGCATCTGCCGGGCGGAGGACGCCGCGCGCGGCGTCGAGCTCGGTGCGCAGGGGATCCTCGTCTCGAACCACGGCGGGCGCCAGCTCGACGGGGCGCCCGCGACGGTCGACGCGCTGCCGCACTGCGTCGACGCGGTGGCAGGGCGGGTGCCGGTGCTCGTCGACGGCGGCGTGCGCCGCGGCACCGACGTCCTCCGCGCGCTCGCGCTCGGGGCTCAGGCCGTGTGCGTCGGCCGACCGGTGCTGTGGGGGCTTGCCGCCGGCGGCGAGGCGGGCGTCGCGCGCGTGCTCGAGATCCTCGCCCACGAGTTCGACGTCACGCTCGCGCTCGCCGGATGCCAGTGCGTCTCCGACGTGACGAGCGACCTGCTGCGGCCGTGAGGCGCGGTTCGGGGAGTGGGCTCAGCGCCTGCCGCCGCCGCCGCGCATGCCGCCCATGCCGCCGGTCCGCATGCCGCCGCGCGCGCCGCCCCAGCCGCTCGCCGGGCTCATGCCGCGATAGCCGTTCGACCAGCCGCTGTAGCCGTAGCCGTACGGGTTCGCGGGCCGCGACGCGGTGCGGTCGTACCAGCCCGTGTCCTGGTTGAAGCCGCGCACGCCGCGGTCGTAGTCGTTGCCGTAGCGCTGCGCGTACGTGCCGCCCTGGTCGCCGACGCCCCATCCGCCGCCGTTCCACCCGCCGCCGTTCCAGCTTCCGCCGCGCTGGTACGTCGAGGGCGAGCGACCGCCGTCGTTGGGTCCCCACGCCTGCGCGCCGCGGTCGGCGTAGTTGGTCTCGCCGCGCGCGAAGGCGCCGCGGGGGCTGCCGTCGAGGTTGTGGTTCGGGTCAGGGCGGAAGCCGTCCATCGTGGAGCCGCGCGCGGCGAGGCCCGCGGAGGCCGAGCCGTCGCGCTCCTGGAACGTGTCTCCGCCGCTGCGCGTGTGCGCCGCCGCGGCGGCGTCGCGCCACGACCCGTCGGCGTTCCGGGCCGGGGCTCGTGCGTTGCTGCCCGCGGTCGGGGCGTCGTCGGAGCGGATCCACGCACCGTTTCGGCTCTTCGCGTAGGTCTGCCCGCCGCGCTGCTGGACGACCTGCCCGTCGCGGTTCGTCGCAACGTTGTCCGTCATTCCCGCGGCATGCCGCCACGCGCCGCTTCCCGTCGTCATGCCGGGGACGCGCGTCTCGCCGGTGCCGGCGGTGAGTCCGGGCACGCGGCCCTCCGCGGTCTGCGCAGCGGCCATGCCGCCGCCTCCACCGCGCGCATAGGCGTTCATGTCGGCCGCCGCGCCGGCGCGGTTGTAGCCGCGCGCGGCGGTGTCCCAGCCGCGGCGGTACGCGCCGCCCCAGTGGTTGTTCCACCAGCCGTTGCCGTCACGCCAGCCCCAGGGGTGGTAGCCCCAGTTCCACGAGTTGGCGAAGCCCATGCCGAGCGCGAAGCCGGTGCCGAATCCGCGGCCGCCGCCCCACCAGCCGCCCGCACCCCACGCGGGGCCGCACCAGAGCCCGTAGCCGCCCCAGCCGGGAGAGCCGTAGAAGCCCCAGCCGCCGTAGTAGCCGCCGTACGAGGGCCAGTAGCCGTAGGTGTTCGGCCATCCGCCGTAGCTGTCCCACGTGTCGTCGTCGGCGATGTCGCTGTTGTCGCCGAGGACGAGGTCCTGGTGCCCGACGCTCCCGGGGTAGGCGTAGCCCGTGCCGTAGGACACGGTGCCGTCGTTCTCGAAGCTGTTCATGTAGCCCCCCGTGTAGCCGAACGTCACGGCATCCGGCGTCGAGGCGTAGACCTGCACGGAGGTCACGTTGTAGACCGGGCAGCTCGGCGGGATCGTGTAGATCTCCTCGGGGACCGAGTCGCAGAGCGTCCACGGGCCGTTCGCCGCCGGTGCGCTGAACCACGCCGCGCTCTCGCACAGGTAGTAGGTGCCCTTGCAGAGGATGAGCGGCGCGCTCGTGTTCGTCGCGTACTGCATCCCCGTGCCCTCGATCGCCTTGAATCGAGCCGGGCCGCCGAGCGTGCTGAGCTTCGGCTTCGCGAGCGCGCGATCGAGCGTCGCGACGTGCGGCACCGACTGCTGGTAGAGCGCGTCGGTCGCCTGCGGCGTGCCGGGCACGCTCGCGAGGACGTTGCCCCACGTGCCGTGCGGGTCGATCTGCGCGAAGCATGCGGGCAGCGACGAGGGCGGCGCGTAGGTCCACGGGCCCAGCTTCAGGTTCGTGGTGGTGAACCAGCGGCCGGAGGCGAGCAGCCACCAGGCGTTGTCGACGACGGTTTCGAAGAGGTCGCAGTTGGCGTTCGCGACGGCGTGGAGCCCGTCCGCGACCTCCGCCATCGCGGGCACGCCGTTGATGCTGACGAGGCACATCGGGCTCGTGCTGACGACGACCTCCGGTTCCTTGCCGGCCGGGACCGCCGGCGAGTTGCCGGCGTCCGGGTGGGACTTCGGCAGCGCGGCCGTGATCGCCTTCAGTGACTCGGGCGAGGGCACCTTTCCGGGGATGTACGGGCCCGTGAAGCGGGACGAGTGCATCCAGGTGTCGGTGCCGACGCGCGTGAACCAGGTGCGCGTCGCCTTCTCGAAGGCGAGCAGCGACGGCGTGTTCTG
>JAIYBS010000028.1 GCA_027488415.1 Planctomycetaceae bacterium
CCATCAGCTGCAGGCCGAGGAACCGCGCGATGCCGTGGTCGCGGTGCACCACGTAGTCGCCGGCGCCGAACTGCAGGAAGGCGTCGCGCGTGCCGGCGCCGCCGACCTTCTGGATGCGCCGGCGCGTGCCGAAGCGGTTGAGCACCTCGTGCTGCGGCACGAGCGCGGCGGGCGACGCGCCCTCCCAGAGGAATCCCCGGTGCACGTGCATGCGCGCCCGCGCGATGCGCGCTCCCGGCGCGTGCTCAGCGAGCAGCTCGCCCGCGCGCGCGAGCTCGCCGTCGGTGTCGCAGCAGAGGACCGTCGGCATGCGGCCCGGCAGCTCCGCGAGCTCCGCGAACGCCTTCGCCATCTCCTCGTCGAACGCGGGGAGCGACTCGACGGGGAGCCTTACGACGCGGTCGGAGGCGTTCGTCGAGCTGAATCCGTTGACGTCGACGACGGCGTGGCAGCGACGGCCGAGCGACTTGAAGAGCTCCTGCACCGAGAGCACGCCGTGTCCCTCGCTCACGCGCTCCCAGTAGCCGCGCCCCTGCTCGAGGACCTCGGAGAGCTCGGCCACGATGCACGCCGTGCCGGGCGGCAGGAGGTCCGCGAGCGGGACCTTGCCCTCGTCGCCGAGGAGCGACTCCGCGCTCGCGCCGACGAGCGTGGCGTCGTCCACGCGGCGGTCGCTGGCCTGCGTCGCGAGGTCGATCTCGAAGATGCGCTCGAGCTCGTCGCCGAAGAAGTCGAGGCGCACGGGGAGCGCGCCGCCCGGCGGGAACACGTCCATCACGCCGCCGCGTACGGCGAACTCGCCGGGATTCTCGATGGCCTCGGTGCGCGAGTAGCCCGCGTCCGCGAGCCACTCCGCGAGCTCGCGCGGCGCGCAGCGCTCGCCCGCGCGCACGACGCGCAGGAGCCGCGGCAGGAGCCCGGCGCCCGGAACGAGCTGCATCGCCGACGGAACCGGCGCGACGATGATGCCGGGGGCACGACCCTCGGCGAGGCGCCGCACCACCGCGAGCCGGTCCGCGAGAAGGTCGAGCGCGGAGCCGCCCTCGCCCGGCATGGCCTCGAGCGCCGGGAGGAGCGCCGCCTCGGGCGCGAGGCCCGCGGCGGCGAGGTCGCCGAGCTCCGCGATCGCCTCGTCGGCCTCGTCGAGGTGGGCCACCACGAGGAGCACGGTCCGCGACGACCGCTTCGCGAGCGCGGCGGCGGCGAAGGTGGTGCTGCTTCCGGCCGCGCCGCGGCACGACGACGCCCCGCCCGCCTCGACGTTGGCGACGAGGGGGTCCAGCGCACGATCGGCGAGCAGCCCGCCGAGGACGGCGAGCGATGCATCCGCGTCTGGGGGCATCGGCGAGCAGCCTAGGCGCGGGCAGCGCCCGGCGCGTCGGGGAACCGCAGGTGCGGGCCGATCCGGGCGAGGATCCCCGGGCCGACGCCCTTCACGCGGTCGAGGTCGCGCAGGTCCCTGAACGGGCCGCGTGCGCCGCGGTCCTCGACGATCGAGCGCGCGAGCGAGGGACCGACGCCGGGGAGGAGCGCGAGTTCTTCGGCTCCGGCGAGGTTCACGTCGATCAGGCGGAGCGCGGCGGACGCCGTGGAGGAGGCGCCGGGCGCACGGGATAGGCAGACCGCGGCGACGAGCGAACCGAGGACTAACGCGATCGCGGCCCGGCGGACCACCCGGTGCGGCAGGCGCACGTTCATTCCTCCGTCGGGACGGAGGCGCCGCCGGTGGGCGCGCCCGCGGCGGGGGCCGGCGCGGCGCTCGGGGCGGGCGTCGTGCCCGGCGCGGGTCCGAGGGCGGACCGCAGGCGCTGACGGGTGCGGAGGAGGCGCTCGGCGGCGGGCTTGGGCGAGCCGTCGGCCAGGAAAAGCCCGGAGTCGCGCATGCCGACGCCGGCATCGTCGCGGAGGCGGTCCCAGATGACCGCGTGGATCCCGGGGTTCGCCATCGCGATCTGGAAGATCATCGGCGCCCACGCGCCCTGCGAGCGCGGGCTCCACGGCTCGCGCCACGAGCCGGCGCCCGGGTCCGGGTGCACCGCGCTCGGCGCCGCGCACGAGGTGACGATGATCGGCGGCATCTCCTTGCGGCTCGAGAACTGCTCGAGCATCGCGGCGACCTGCATGAGGTCGCGCGAGCCGCAGCCGGGAGCCGCGTCACCGAGGAGGATCGGGATCCCGACGAGGTCCATCGGCACGCCCTCGGCGACCAGCGCGCGGAGGTAACGGATCGCGCCGATCGCGCCGTCGGCGTCGGGCGGCACGTCGCTGAACGGGTCGCCGATCTCGACGAGGAGCTTCGCGTCGCGCTTCACCTGGCGCACCGAGACGCCCGCAAGACGCGTCACGGCGACCATCGCCTCGGCGGTCAGCGGTGCGGCCTCGTTGAGGTGCACCTTCGACGCGATGTTCCAGATCGGGCCGAGCGGACCGTACCGCGTCACGACCTCCTTCACGAAGGCGTACAGGCGGTCCTTGAGCTTGGCGGGGTCGGCGAGCGACGGCCGGATCCAGCCCGGCACGCCCGCGGCGCC
>JAIYBS010000159.1 GCA_027488415.1 Planctomycetaceae bacterium
CCAGATCGACCCCGTTGGGGATCGGCACCAGCCGCGGGCGGACCCAAGGCAGCCGACGCAACCCGCGATCCAGCTCAGGCGAAAGCGGCGACACCGCATCGGCCCAGCCGAAGGCGACCCGCTCGGCCCACTCGTAGGCCTGCAGCATCAGGCCGGCATCGGTGTTCCAGCCGTGCGGCGTGGCGAGCAGCCTGCAGCCGGTGCCGCGCACCGCGAGCGTGGTGCTCGGCGTGACGACCTTGAAGTCGTTCGAGAGACCGACCTTGTCCACCTTGAAGTCGGCGCGCCCGTGGGTCACGGCGGCGGTGGTCCGGAGCGTTTCGCCGTCCTTCACCATCGTCGGGATCTGGAACCGGGTGCCGGCATCGACGAGCACGGTGGCGTTCTTCAGGCGGAGCGCGGCATGCGACCGCGTCCCGGTGCGGACCTCGACCCCCGCGTCGACCACGTCATCGACCTTCGCGTCGCGCCACTGGTCCTTCTCGCCCGCACGCCACTGGACCTTTCCCGACACGTCGATGAACACGGCGCGCAGCGACGCGTCCCCTGCGGTGGCGGATGCGGCGACGCCGGCGGCGTCCTGCGCCCACGCCGACGGCACCGCCCCGAGCGCCAGCAGCATCGCAGCGATCCCGCCGCTTCGCAGCACGAAGGAGGTCGTCGCGCGCACGCGGTGAGACTGCAGGTTGGGGAGCGTCATGTCTCGATTGGCCTTTCGCATGGTTTCCGCCACCGACAGATACGGCACGTACGAACAGCAGTGGTGCCGTGTGCGCCGCGGAACTTTCCTCACGTTCCGATTCCCGCGACCGAAAATCAAGAATCAGACCTCACAGACGGAACTCAGCCAGTTTACTCTGAACCTAAGATCATGCATTACAACAGGTTGCGTCTACTTTTTACGGCTGCTCGGTCGGCGCCGGGGCCTTCGGCTGCGGCACCGAGAACGCATTATTGGGCAGTCCGAACTCCACCGAGCTCTGGTCGAGCAGCTGGTTCGGCGCACCTGCCGGGATGACTCCCTCGCCCGACTGCGACTCCTGCTCGCGGGCCAGGGCAAGCGCACGGCCGCCCCGCTGGAACCGGTTCAGCCGGTTCAGGAAGTCGACGAACTCCTTCCCGCTCAGCGACTGGTTCTCGGTTCGCAGCGGCAGCACGTCCATGAAGACGAGCTCCTTGGTGGCGTAGCGCGGCGTCGGGCCGGTGAGGCGCATCGTCAGGCCGCCCTTGATCTCGAGCACCCGGCACGCGGCGACCGCCATCCAGCCCACCTGCGCGCTCTCGTCGGCGGGGCGGCTCCAGTCGGCGGGGATCCACCGCTTGCCCTTGGCGATCTCGACCCGTCCCTCGTAGGTGCTCGAGAGGTCGGCGCCGTCCGCGAAGGTGATGAGCCCGTGGAGCGCATCGTCGTTGGTGACCACGACCTGCGTCAGCAGCGCGTCGAGGAAGTCGAGCTCCTGCGCGGCGCGGGGGAACCGATCGACGGCGCTGTCCTCGACGCGCGAGCGCTCGCAGCCGACGACGGTCGCGCCCGCGAGCGCGAGGGCGACCGCGAGTGCCGGGCCGGTTGCCGCTCGAAGCTCAGAACGCATAGGTGGCCCCCACATAGAAGAACTGCCTCGGCTCGCTCTCGACGTCGGTGAACAGCTCGGTATTCGGCACGAAGACGCCGTAGCGCATGCTGATGTTGAGGTCGCTCCAGATGCGCCAGTCGACGTTGAAGTCGTACTCACTGCCGACCAGGTTCGACCCGCCGGTGTTCACGGGCACCGAGATCGGCGCGTCCGCGTCGAGCCGCGCGTAGAGGAACGCGTTGATGCTGAAGCGCGTGTCGCCGAAGACCTCGTTCCCCTTGAACGGGCTGAACGAGAACGCCGCGGACGGGATCGCCATGTTCGACGCCTCGGGCGCGAAGACGAGGCCCGTGTTCACGTACCCGAGCGAGTTGAACGAGGTGTCCGTCGTTCCCGGGTTGATGCCGCCGTAGGTGTTGCCGGAGTCGAGCCGGTTCGCGGATCCCGAGCCCGAGAGGAACTGGAGGTCGATGCGCGCGTCCGATGCGTCGCGCGCGAGCCACGACGCGCCGAGCAGCCCTGCCCCGGCGAGGATCGGCGTCGAGAACTGCGGCCGGCCGAGCTGGTCGGGCGGCAGGTTCGGGTCGTGCTTGATCGGGTCGGAGAGCGTGGTGCCGGTCTCGATCGCGAACTCGACGCGGTAGACCCACTGCGAGTCGAACGCGCCGTTGATGCCGCCGCCCCAGTACTGGCTGTCGTAGTCGAACTTGGTCTCGACCTGGAACGCCGGCGACACGCCCTCGGGGAGCAGGACGGTCTGGCCCGCGTTCTGGTCCCATTGCGCGAGCGCGTAGAGGAACGGGACGTGCGCCCCGAGGCGCGCCTCGAGCTTCCCGCCGAGGTAGAGGCGGTCGGTGTTCGTGCTGTACCCGGGCCGCGAGGTGTCCCAATCGGTCGTGTCGTGGCCGGCAGTGATGCCGACGAGGCCGCTGAACCCCCAGATGTCCGCCTGCGCGTCGGCGGTCGCGGCGTACATGTAGGTCGCGAGCGAGAGGCCGTTCGCCCAGAAGACGAACTGCCGGCCGATCCGGGTCTTCGCGCTCCACGAGCGCGTGAGGCCGTCCTGCGCGGCCATCCAGTTCCCGAAGTCGAGCTCGGCCCAGTAGAGCTCGCCGATCGGCACCTGCCAGCCCTCGCCGGAGGGAGCGAAGTCGCCGATGGTGTTCCAGTCGTTGTACTCGAACCGCAGGCGGCCGAAGAAGCGCGCGAACCCGTCGAGCTCGGCGCGGGCGTAGAAGCGCGCGTCGTAGGTGTTGAGGTACTGCGATCGGCTCTGCGAGTCGTCGATCGCGCTGAAGCCGTACCGGAAGAACCCGCCGTAGTCGAGGAGCATCCGCTCCGCGATGGGAGTGTTGCCGAAGTACTGGCGCCGGTACTCCGCGTCCTGGACGTTGAGGAGCGCCTGCAGCTCCTGCGCCGGGTCGGTCGCCGGGCGGAGGGCATTGGCGAGCTGCGCCGGCGTCTGGCCCCAGGCGGCGGAGGCCAGCGACACCGCGACGGTGCCGATGGCTCCCGTCCGGGCGACGTGTGCTCGCGAGAGGGGAGACCTCCGCTCCATTCGAGGAATCCTACCCGTGGACAGTGGCGCTCGCCCGGCCACGTCGTGCGCGCGGCGGTACGCTGCGTCGCCATGGAACTCGTGGTGCTCGGCACCGGCGACGCCTTCTCCGCCACGCGCTTCGGCTCGTCGGCGGTGGTGCTCGGCCCCGAGGGCCACGTCCTCATCGATGCACCGGACGCGATCATGCGCGCGCTCGCGCACGCGTCGCTCCGCTCGGGCGTCGAGGTGTCGCCGTCGACGATCGACGACATCCTGCTCACGCACCTCCACGGCGACCACGTCAACGGGCTCGAGGCGTTCGGCTTCCTGCGTTGGCTCGAGTGGCGCCGCACCGGCCGCCCCCTACCCCGCCTGCACACCACGACGCACGCGGCGGATCGGCTCTGGGCGCGGCTGGCGCCGGCGATGGACCAGGGCGGCACCGCGAACCTCTCCGACTACTTCGAGCTGCGCGTCCTGCCGAAGTCGGCGCCCGCCTCGATCGCGGGCCTGTCGGTGCGCCACCGCATGGGCAGGCACACCGTCCCCTGCTGCGGCTTCCTGATCTCCGACGGCCACCGGACGCTCGGCTGGAGCGGCGACACCACCTGGGACCCCGGGCACGTCGAATGGCTCTCGGAGGCCGACTTCGTGGTGCACGAGACGAGCCCCGCGCCGGCGCACACGCCGGTCGAGTACCTGAACGCACTCCCCGCGGACCTCCGCGCGCGCATGGGGCTCGTCCACATGTCCGACGACTTCGACCCGTCATCGACGGGGATCCGCCTGCTCGCCGACGGCGAGCTCATCCGGTTCTAGGCGCCCCGCGGCCGCCGGTCAGCGGCTCGCGATCGCAACCCTCAGCGGCTCGCGATCGCC
>JAIYBS010000134.1 GCA_027488415.1 Planctomycetaceae bacterium
CTCGCGGCGTTGGTGAGCGCCGTCTTGGAGACGAGCGCCGGGTCGATGATGCCCGCCTTCACCAGGTCCTGGTACTCGCCGGTGGCGGCGTTGTAGCCCCAGCCGCCGTCGCGCTCGAGCACCTTCTCGCAGACGAGGTCGCCGTCGACGCCCGCGTTCTGCGCGATCTGGCGGGCCGGTGCGCGCAGCGCCTCGGCGACGATGTCGAAGCCGTAGCGCTCGTCGCCCTTGGCCTTCGAGCGCGCCGCCTCGACCGCCGCGATGGCGCGGAGGAAGCTGACGCCGCCGCCGGGCACGTAGCCCTCCTTCGCGGCCGCGCGGGTCGCGTGGAGCGCGTCGTCGACGCGGTCCTTGCGCTCCTTCATCTCGATCTCGGTCGCGCCGCCGACGTTGACGATCGCGACGCCGCCGCCGAGCTTCGCCATGCGCTCCGCCAGCTTTTCCTTGTCGTAGTCGCTGGTGGAGCGGTCGTGCGCGGCCTGGATCTGGCCGATGCGGGCCTCGATGTCCTTCTTCTTGCCGGCGCCCTCGACGATGACGGTCTCGTCCTTGTTCACCACGACCTTGCGGGCGCGGCCGAGCTCGGAGACCTCGACGCTCTCGAGCGAGCGGCCGGTGTCGCCGCTGATGAAGGTGCCCGCGGTCAGCACGGCGATGTCGCCGAGCATGGCCGTGCGGCGGTCGCCGAAGCCCGGCGCCTTGACGGCGCAGACCTGCAGCACGCCGCGGAGGCGGTTCACGACCAGCGCGGCGAGCGCCTCGTTCTCGACCTCCTCGGCGATGATCAGCAGCGGCTTCTGCATCGTGGCGATCTTGTTGAGGAGCGGCAGGAGGTCCGCGAGGTTCCCGATCTTCTTCTCGTAGATCAGGATGTACGGGTTCTCCATCACGCACTCGGCCTTCTTGGCGTCGGTCATGAAGTAGGGCGAGATGTAGCCCTTGTCGAAGCTCATGCCCTCGACGTAGTCGAGCGTCGTCTGGTAGCCCTTGGCCTCCTCGACCTCGACCACGCCGTCGGCGCCGACCTTGCTGATCGCCTCGGCGATGAGCTCGCCCATCTCGGCGTCGTGGTTGGCGCTGACGGTGGCGACCTTCACCAGGTCACCCTTGCCGGAGCACTTCTTGGCGCTGTCGGTGATCGCGGCGCAGGCCACCTCGGCCGCGTCGTTGATGCCGCGCTGCACGGCCACGGCGTTGGCGCCGGTGGCGATGAAGCGGAGGCCGCCGTTGAAGATCGCCGCCGCGAGCACGGTGGCCGCGGTGGTGCCGTCGCCGGCGACGTCGGCGGTCTTCTTGGCGACCTGCTGGACCATGCGGGCGCCCATGTTCGCGAACGGGTCGACGAGCTCGACCTCCTTCGCGACGGTGACGCCGTCCTTGGTCACGTGCGGGTTGCCCCAGCTCTTGGCGATCACGACGTTGCGGCCGGTGGGGCCCATCGTGACGGCCACGGCCTGGGCGATCGCGTCGACGCCCTTCTTGAGCTCGGCCTGCGCGGCCGGCGTGAACTTCATCTGCTTGGTGCTGCCCATGTGCGGACTGCCTTCCTTTGGTGCGTGGCTGGTGGTGCTTGCGCGCGGTGCGCGGCGATCAGGCCTCGAGGATGCCGAGGAGCTCGCTCTCGCGCACGATGATGTGCTTGACGTTCTTGATCTCGACCTCGGTGCCGGCGTACTTGCCGAACACGACGGTGTCGCCCTTCTTCACGAGCATGGTCATGCGCGTGCCGTTGTCGAGCATCTTGCCCGGGCCGGTGGCGACGACCTTGCCCTGCATCGGGCGCTCCTTGGCGCTCTCAGGAAGGAAGATGCCGCTGGCGGTCTTGGTCTCGGCCTCGAGGGGCTTGACGAGGACGCGGTCTTCGAGGGGACGAACCTGGGTGGTGGACATTTCGTGTTTCTCCGTGTGTAGGTGGTGTGTGTTCGTGTGTTCGATCGCGGTGCGCGGCGGGCTCACATGCCCATCATGCCGCCCATCCCGCCCATGCCGCCCATGCCGCCCATTCCGCCCATGCCGCCGCCGTGGTCATGGCCGTGGCCGGCCTCCTCGGACGGGTCCTTGGGCTTCTCGGTGACGATGCAGTCGGTCGCCAGCAGCAGGCTGGCGACGCTGGCGGCGTTCTGCAGCGCGCAGCGGTCGACCTTGGCCGGCGTGATGACGCCGTCCTTGACGAGATCGCCGTACTGGCGGGTGAGGGCGTTGAAGCCCTCGTTGCCCTTCATGTCCTTGACCTTCGCGACGACGACCGTGCCCTTCTCGCCGGCGTTGTCGGCGATGGTGCGCAGCGGGACCTCGATCGCCTCGGCGACCAGGTCGACGCCGGCCTGCTCGTCGCCCTCGAGCTGCGCGCGCAGCTTCTTGAGCGCGGGCAGGGCGCGGATGTACGCGGTGCCGCCGCCGGCCACGACGCCCTCGGCGATCGCGGCGCGGGTGGCGTGGAGCGCGTCCTCGACGCGGGACTTCTTCTCCTTGAGCTCGCTCTCGCTGGCGGCGCCGACCTTGATCTGCGCCACGCCGCCGGCCAGCTTGGCCAGCCGCTCCTGCAGCTTCTCGCGGTCGTAGTCGCTGTCGGTGGAGTCGATCTCCTTGCGGAGCATCTCGCAGCGGCTCTTGATCGCCGCGGTGCTGCCGGCGCCCTCGATGATCGTGGTGTTCTCGCCGTCCACCTCGATCTTCTTCGCCTGGCCGAGGTCCGCGAGCGTGACCTTGTCGAGCTCGTGGCCGAGGTCCTTCATGATCGGCTTCGCGCCGGTGAGGGTCGCGATGTCCTCGAGCATGGCCTTGCGGCGGTCGCCGTAGCCGGGGGCCTTCACGGCGCACACCTGGAGCACGCCGCGGAGCTTGTTGATGACGAGCGTGCTGAGCGCCTCGCCGGTCACGTCCTCGGCGATGATCAGGAGCGGCTTCTTGCTCTCGACGACCTTCTCGAGGAACGGCACGAGCTTGGCCACGGACTCGATCTTGTCCTCGTGCACGAGGACGAGGACCTTGTCGAGCTCGACGCGCATCTTCTCGACGTCGGTCACGAAGTTCGGGCTGAGGTAGCCGCGGTCGAACTGCATGCCCTCGACCACGTCGACGACGGTCTCGAGGCTCTTGCCCTCCTCGACGGTGATGACGCCGTCCTTGCCGACCTTCTTGAAGGCCTCCGCCATCATCTTGCCGACCTCGGCGTCGTTGTTGGCGCTGATCGTCGCGACGGCCGCGATGCCGCCGGAGACGTCCGACACGGGCTTCGCGCCCGACTTGATCTCCTTGACCACGGTCTCGACCGCGCGACGCATGCCGCGCACGAGCGTGTTCGCGTCGGCGCCGGCGGCGAGCTGGCGCAGGCCGGCCTTGAAGAGGGCCTCGGCGAGGACCGTCGCGGTGGTGGTGCCGTCGCCGGCATCGTCGGAGGTCTTGCTGGCCGCCTCCTTCACGAGCTTGGCGCCCATGTTCTCGACCTTGTTGCGCAGCTCGATCTCCTCGGCCACGCTGACGCCGTCCTTGGTGACGTTCGGGGCGCCCCAGCTGCGGTCCAGCACCGCGTTGCGGCCGCGCGGGCCGAGCGTGCTCTTGACGGCGGAGGCGAGCTTCTCGACGCCGGCGAGCAGCTGCTTGCGGGCGTCCGTGTCAAAGGCGAGTTCCTTCACGGGCATTGGCGGATCTCCGAATGGGGGACCAAAAGAGCGGTGTGCGCCCCGAGGCCCGGGGATCCCGGGCAGGGGTAGAGGGCAAGATGCAAGGGGCGTGCCAACCCGGTGGGTTTGGGGGCGAACCGGCCGAGGATCGGAGGCACTGAGCTGTCTTTGTTCCTAAACGCATGACTGAAAGTTACTTAGGCACGATTCCACGAGGCATCCGATGCCGTTCCTTCGCGCCGGACCGCTGCCGCGCTGACCACCGGACCGGTCGGTGCGGGGAATTTCTGCCAGATCGGCAGGATCGGGGCTCACGCGCAGGCGCCTCGACCGCTGAACAACGACCCGCGGCACACGCCGCCGCGCGTTCGTCGCCACCTCTGCCCCCTATGAAGACTCGATCAACCGTTGGTTCCGCCCTGCTTCGCCTCACCGCCGCAGCGCTGTGCGCCCTGGCACCCGCCCCGTGCGGTCTGGCCGCCGCCGCCCAGCCGCCGTCCGTTCCTGCATCCGCCGACCAGGCCGCGCGCGGCGTCGAAGGGTACGAGGTCGGCGTTTCGGCGCTCGAGGCCGGTGACGTCTGGGTCTGCCAGGTCGTCGGCGTGCCGGTCGCCGCGGGTTCCATCACGCTGATCCCGGCGTCCGGGGGCGTGCAGCTCGAGGTCCAGCACTCCGACTCCGGCGACCACCTGTCCGTGATCCTCGGGGACGACGGGACGACGTTCATCGTTCGCGGCGGGGTCCAGGTCGCCGCGCACTTCCCGCCGCCGGCGGTCGGTCTTCCGGGGACGACCGTCGGCGGCGAGGCCCTGCAGCAGTTGCCCACGTGGCGGCTCTTGGCCGGTGCCTTCGCGGATCCCAACCTGCAGGCCGCGCTGGCGTCGGCTTCCGGCGGAACGGGTGCCTGTCGGGCGGCGTGCGATGCCTCGGTGGCGGTTCCCTCGCGGTGCACCGGTCCGGAGGTCGACCAGATCTGCTGCGAGAAGCTGGCCCGGCTTCGACGGTGCTATGCATACTGCGATTGTGACGCCTCGCCGTCGAACTCCGCCGCGTGCCGTCTGGCAGCCGATGCGACGTGGGCGTTGGCGGTTACCGCGTGCAGTGGGCTCTTCGGCGACCCCATGGAGCCGTGACCCGATGAGATCGGCCACGCGGCCATGAGCACCGAGGCGAGCGATCGCTGCCCGCATTGCGGAGGGCGAGCCGACGCAGGGGCGGCCGACGCGCCGTGCGCGCGCTGTCGGTCGGAGTTCGTCGCCTCGATCGGTCGGCAGCGCGCCCGATGGCGTGCGTTGGAGCGTCGCCTGCGGATCGGGCTCGTGCTTGCGGTCACGCTGGGCCTGCTCTTCTTCGCCCAGAAGGCGTGGTACGTCGCGTGGGTCGCGTGGTCTCCCGATGCGGCCGTGGACGACCCGGCGTTTCTTGACCTTCCGATACGCGTGTTCTTCCGGGTCGCGAGTCGCACGCTGCTCATCTCGATCGCGCTGGTGGGAATCTGGCTGGACGCGAACACGTGGAGGCTGCCGCGGACGCCGTTCGCCGGCGCCACGAGTCGATTTCAGCGGATTGCCCGGACAATCGAGTGGATTCCCGGTGCCACGCTCGCGCTCGCGTGCCTCGTCAACTTCCTTGTTTTCGCGATTCAACGCGACGGTTCGATCTTTCTCGCGGTCGTCTGCATGGTCTCGCTGCTCACCGCCGCCTCGGCGGCCGTGTACGCGCACCGCATCCGGGACTTCGACCGCTTCCGTGCCGGATGCACCGGAGCGCGGGCTCGCATCCGATTCGGTTCCGCATCGGTCTGGGTGACCTGGATCCTCCTCGCTGCCGGATGCTGGCTGATTGCCATGCAGCTTCGCGCGATGGGTCCGTTCTACGACGGCTTCGATGCCCGCACGGTGCGGGCGGTGCCCATCGCGAGCGCGGTCGTCTGGTTCGTCGAGCTCGCGTCGGTGCGCCGCGCCCTCCGGAGGTGGTCCAATGGCTGAGCCCCGGCCAGTCCATGACCGCCCCGCGGAGTTCTCCGACCGGGTGCGTGCCGCGCCGGGACCGCTCTCCGACGTCGCGCTCGCGGACCTCGTCGCGGCGGACGCGAGCGAGAACCTCGGCGACCACCTGCTGGTTCCGACGGTCCGTCGCTACCGCGGGCTGGTCGAGCCCGGCGTGACGCCCCAGTCCGCGCACGAGGTCACGAGCCGCGTGCTGGCGGCCTCGCAGGGGATGTGGACCCCGGTCGCCGAGATCCTCTCGGCGCGATACCCGCGGTGGAGGGCCGTGTTCACGGATGCCTGCCTCGCGTGCGAGCTGCTCGGGCCGATGCAGCCCGACGAGGACCATCCGCGGTCCGTGGGCGCGTTGCTCGAGGACGGCGAGGGCCGCTACCTCATCGAGCGCTTCGTCGCGCAGGGCTCGGGCGGGTCCGTGGCGATCGCGACGGATCGCGGATCACCGGGGTTCCGGTCGCAGGTCGCCGTGAAGTTCATCCGTGCCGAGCCCGGCGATGGCGCGCCGGAGCGCGAGGCCGTGGTCGCCGGAGGCGTGTGCGGACCCTCCGCGGTGCGCGTCGTCGAGGTGGGGCGGTGGCAGGGCGGCGGCTACCTCGTCATGGACCTCGTCGGCGGCCTCGCGCTCACGGCGGTCGCGGCCACGGAGCGCATGATCGACCCGGAGCGGGCGGCAGCGGAGGTGAGCGACCTCGCGTGGTGCGTCGCCGACCTGCATTCGGCCGGATTCGTGCACGGCGACATCTCGCCCACCAACGTGATGCTCGACGACGCGGGGCGGCTGCGGCTCGTCGATTTCGGTCGCGCGGGACCGCGATCGCCCGACGCGGAGTGGAACGACGTGCGGATGCTCGCGGCGCTGCTGGTCTGGATGCTCCTCGGGTACGTGCCCGGCCCGGGGTTCCGGCCGCCCGTGATCGCGATCACCGTGAGGCAGTCCGTGCTCGTCGCCGCGATGCGGGCGCTGCGCGAGCCGACCGTGGCCGCGGACTTCTCGGAGCGTGTCGACGCCGCCGTGCACCGCGCGCGGCTGTTCCGCGGCCTGGCGGTCGCGCTGGGCGTGTTTGCTGCGCTACTCTGGGCGTCAAGCGCCGCCGGCTGACCCGGCGGTCCGGGCCCGAGCAGCACCATGACCGAGCGTTCGAAGGAAGACGACTGGCTCCGCGAGCTCGCGTCGATGCGCCCCGCGCTCGACCGCCGGTTCCGGATGCTGCGCGGGTCGGGCCGCGGACCGGACCTCGCGACGAGCGACGTGGTGCAGGCGACGATCGCGAGGTTCATGTCCTACGCCCGCGGGATGCCGAGGCTCGAGTTCGAGCACGCGCGGCGCCTGCTGCTTCGGGTGCTTCGCCACACCGCGCTCGACGCGTTCCGCAGGGATCGCCTCCGCCGGCGCATCCTGGGGGGCGACGGCGCGCAGCCGCTGGCGGAGACGCAGGCGTGCTGCCGTCCCGACGCTGCGGACGCCGCCGCCGAGGCGGAGGAGCGTCAGCGCCTGGAGTCGGTCCTCGCGTCCCTCAGTGATGCCGAGCGGGAACTCGTGCGCCTGCGGCGAACCCATGCGACCTGGCGCGAGGTTGCCGCGCAGCTCGGCGTTTCCGAGGAGGCCGCCCGGCGCCGATGGTCGGACCTCGTTCGTCGGCTCCGCGATCGGCAGGGGCAGCGTCGCTGAGCGCCAGAGGGCTGACGGCGGCCCTCACCGCAGACGGCTCGGATCGATCCTCGGCCGCCGGAGCGCCGTCGCGATGACCCAGCCGTTGCCCACCAGATAGGCGAGCCCGAGCGCGGTCAGGAAGAAGAGCGTCGCCGCGAGGCCCATGCCGACGGTCGCCCAGTCGCCGCCGAGCGCCGCGTCGATCGCGGGGCCTGCCACGTAGAGCGTGATCGCCGCCACCGCC
>JAIYBS010000166.1 GCA_027488415.1 Planctomycetaceae bacterium
GAACGTGGACGAGGTCGGCGCGATCGACATCTTCTCGACGCTGGCGCAGAACACGGGCAACACGACCGACGAGTTCTGCGAGTTTCCCGCGGGCATCGGCACCACCTACCCGAACGTGCGCCTGTTCGGCGCTCCGTACAACTCGTCGCGCACGACCTTCGCGCCGCCGGTGATCGTCACGCAGCGCGAGCGCTGGTGGCCGACGGTGCCGGAGGACGCGCAGAACTTCGCCCCGCCGACCTACGCGTGGGACTGCATGTTCCGGCGCACGGGCGGCAAGGTGCAGGTGGCGATCTTCGTGTTCCGCGTGACGGGCGTCGGCGGCGCGAAGAAGTCGTACGTCTCGCCGTCGGGCACCTCGCCCGCGCTCGACAATGCGGTGACCAACGGGTCCTCCGGTCCGTTCCCGCCGGTGCCGTACCGCCGGGTGCTCGCGACGGCGTCCACCGCCTCGCTCTCCTCCGCGGCCGCCACCACCGGCCCCGCGCTCGGCAACCAGGTCCCGCTCGGCTGGCAGCAGCCGGCGGCGCTCTCGTTGACCGCGCAGACGCCGTTCACCACCGGTCTCATCAAGGACGGCACCGCGGCCACTGCGGGCGCGCCGGGGCAGGGGCTCTCGATCGACGACTTCCCGGCCGCCGCCGTGCCGCCCGTCCACCAGCAGTGGCAGCTCTCGGGCCAGTGGATCGTCGACAACAACGGCAACGTCCACCGCGTCGCGGTCGGCCGGCGAAACCGCAACGACCCGATCCAGGTGCGTCTGAGCGCGCCGATCCCGCGCACCCAGAACGCGCAGGTCTTCGACGACTACGAGCTCCGTCCGGCGACGCCCGGCGCGGCCGATCCGGTGCCGCAGGGCGTGCGCACGCTGCATTACGTGCCGGCGATCATCGACGCCAACGGAACGCAGCTCGTTCCCGTCTACGCCACGGTGAGGGACCTCTGATGATCCGCCGCGCATTCACCGTCATCGAGCTGCTGGTCGCGGTCGTCGTGCTGCTCGCGGTCATCATCGCCACCAGCAAGATCTTCAACACCGCCAGCAAGGTCTCGTCCACCGGCGAGGCGACCGCCGACATCCTGCAGCAGGCGACCGTCATCGAGGAGCAGATGCGGCGCGACCTGGACGCCATCTGCCGCGACGGCTACATGGCGATCCAGTGCGTCGCGGTCCGCAACGACGTGAACCAGGTCGCGTCGGGCAACGCGAACGCGCCGCTCGTCAACCCGCAGCTCGACGCGAATGCGATCATCCGCTGCGACCAGCTGGTCTTCTTTAGTGCCGGCACCGAGAACTCGGCGCGCTGGGCCGGCCCCGGCGACCTCGTCTCGAGCGGCGGCGGCCAGCAGGCCCGCGCCGCGCGCGTCTTCTACGGGCACGGCGTGCAGTTCCCGCAGCTCACGAACGACCCGCTGAGCAACCCGCCGGGCTCGAACCCCCTCTCGACCGTGCGGCCGATCATCACCGGCGTGACGCCGACGCCGGCGGGCAACGCCCGGCTCGTACCGGTGACCCCGTGGACGTGGTTCGACCCCGTCACGTATCGGCTCGGCTGGCGCTACGGCTCCTCGACGCAGGCGAACGGCGGGCCGCGAGTGCTCGCCAACCAGCCGGAGGCCCGCCAGTGGGTGCTCGCGCGCAAGTCGGTACTGCTCGCGGACGACGGCGGCCGAGTCCAGTTCTATCCCGAGCCCACGAACCTGACGCTTGCCAACCAGGTCGGAAGCAGCGCGACCACCAGCGTCTTCGGCGACCGCAGCTACACGGTTCCGAGCACGGCGGACGTCGGTTCCGACACGAACCCCTTCTACCAGGAGCTTCGCAACCGGAACCGGCTGCCGCTGAGCGCCAACCTGATGCCGAGCCCGATGCTGCAGTCCGGCTGGGTCGACATCGCCGCGAGCGACTTCGACAAGATCAAGAAGACGATCGCGCCGACGCTGCGGCTCGCGACGCCGGTGCAGCTTGCGGGGCAGAACTATCTCAGCACGGTCGCGATTCCTTGGTCGCCCCGCGTTGATCTCGGTGGAGGGCCATCGTTGCAGCTACCCGCTGTGAGCTGGCCGCTCCAGTCTGACCAGCAGGGTGGGGGAGCTCCGGTTTGGCCAGCTGGCACTCAGATCGTGGTTTCCGGTTCAAACTCGGATGCTGGTGCCGTATCGGGGTTCTCATCGCAGAGAGATCGAATCATGCGTGGAACCTTTGGAACTCCTGCCATCGGCGCTCTGCCGACCGTGCAGCCCTTCCTCGGATTGCTTGGTTGGCCTCGCGCGGAAAAGGCCGTCGTTAACGTCGATCGCAAGAGCGAGATGCTGACCTCGGCAACGCTCGTCACCAACTGCAGCACCTTCCAAGTTGACTGGACGTGGGAGCCGCTCGTTGGCCGTCAGGCCGATTCCTCGGGGGCCACGATTTCGGCGACGGATCGACTTCGCATCGACACCGACGCGACTGTACGGACGCGTTCGGTGGCGTCGCTCCGTGGCTTCGAGCCGTTTGCGGCGCTCCCGTGGGATGCAAGCCAAGAGGACC
>JAIYBS010000054.1 GCA_027488415.1 Planctomycetaceae bacterium
CAGATCCTCCGCGACTACAAGGTCCGCTGCCCCGCGGGCATGGTGCTCCTCATCAAGGCGATGGGGACGATCGAGGGCGTGGCGCGCGACCTCGACCCGGACTACGAGATCATCGAGGCGGCGAAGCCGTTCATCTTCAAGCTGGTGAACGACCGCTACTCGCCGAAGGCGCTCGCGAAGCGGCTCACGAACACCGTCTTCAACTACGCGGAGCTGATCGACTCGCTCCCGAAGCAGATCAACGGCATCCTGCGGAAGCTCCGCCTCGGCGAGGCGAAGGTCAACTTCCACTTCGAGGGCATCGAGCGCTTCCGGATGTCGATCGAGCACACGGCGACCACCGTCGCGTACGCGCTCCTCATCAGCGCGCTGCTCGTGGCGAGCGCCGTGCTGCTGCACGCCGCGCACGGCGAGACCTCGAGCATGGTCGGCACGATCGGCTTCGTCGGGTTCCTGCTGGCCGGGTTCCTCTCGGTCGGGCTGATCTGGGACATCTGGCGGACGCGCCGCGGCGTGCAGCGGGCGGTGCGCGACGAGGAGAAGACCGAGCGGAAGATGCGCGACTGACCGCGGGGCGCGAGCAAAAAAGGAGCGCGGGTCCGGATGCCCGGCCCCACCCCACGTGAGAGCCGAACTCCTCGGACCCGCTGCTTCCCCACGGACGCTGAACCATAAGCCGGGGAATCCGGAATGCAAGGAGGGAATTCCGGGTTCCGTACCGAAGCCGCCGGGCTTCCGGCAGGGAACGGCATTCCCGCGCCGTTGCCCGACCTTTTCCCGGGGATGGTGCATACTGGCCTGATGCGCATGACGATCCCCGGACTGCTCCCCGCGGCCCTTGCCCTCGCGACCGCCCCCGTCGCCCTCGCCCAGTTCTCGCCGGATCCGGCGTCGCCGACGCTCCTGGCGTCGGGCACCGGCGAACAGGTGCAGCCCAAGGTCGTGGCGATTCCCGCCGGCGGCTTCTACATGAGCTGGTACGACGGCGCCTCGGGCTACGACCCGTGGGTGCAGCGCTACGACGCCAACGGCAACGGACTCTGGCCGAACGGCGGCGTCAAGGTGCTCGAGACGAGCTTCAGCAGCACCGAGGACTACGGCCTGACGATCGACGCCGCGGGCAACGCGGTCGTCGTGACGCGCCGTGACTCACCGAGCCTCGGGATCATCGCCCAAGCCGTGTCGCCGGAAGGCCAGCTGCTCTGGGGCACCGGAGGCCGGCTGGTCTCGACGACGGGTTCGGTGAACTCGCCGAAGGCAGGTCGCACCGGCGACGGAGCCGCCGTCGCGGGATGGACCGAGGGCTCGCGCGCCAAGGTGATGCGACTCAACGCGAACGGAACGTCCGCGTGGGCGACGGCCTCGACGGTGACCGACGGGACCGCGACCACGATCCTCTCCGACCTCCAGCCCGGCAACGGCGACTCGGTGATCGCGTCGGTGGTGCGCTACACGACATTCAGCGGCGCGAAGACGCTGCAGGCGCAGAAGTTCTCCGGGGCGGGAGCGGCGATGTGGGCCGCGGCGAACGTCCGGGTCTTCGCGACCGGCTCCCTCCAGTTCGGCAACTTCCCGACCTTCCTTCCCGACGGCGAGGGCGGCGCCGTGTTCGGCTGGTACCAGACCTCGCCACTCCAGTGCCGCGTGCAGTGGGTCGCGCCGGACGGGACGCTCCGCTTCGGGACGAACGGTCAGGTGACGAGCACCGATACCTCGCGCGAGGCCGTCTCGCCCGCGATCGCCTTCGACCCGGTCGCGCGGAAGGTGTACGCGTCGTGGCCGACGCGCGTGCCGAACTCGAGCATCTACGGCGTCGCGGCGCAGGCCTTCGACGAGTTCGGCGTCGGCCTCTGGGGCCCCACCGGCACGACGCTCGTCTTCGACGAGACGGTCTACTCGCAGCAGTTCGCCGGGGCGGCGGTCGTCGGCGGGTTCCCGATGTTCACCTGGATCCGCTCGACGTCGTTCGGCCAGGACACCGTCTACGCGATGTCGGTCGATCCGTCGAACGGATCCGCGCGCTGGCCGCAGCCGACGGCCGCGACCGCGGCGTCGACCATCGGACGCAACGTGCTGACCGCCATGCCGGGCGCGACGAATCCGTGGGCGCTCTACGCCTTCGAGCGCGGCGGCACGGGAGCCGCGGACCTCTTCGGTGCGCGGATCAATGCCGATGGCACGCTCGGCACGCCCGACACGAACTGTGCGGACCTGAACGGGGACGGGCGCGTCAGCGGATCGGACCTCGGCCTGCTCCTCGGGCAGTGGGGAGGCCCTGCCGCCCCGCCCTTCGACCTGAACGGCGACGCGCTGGTGAACGGCGCCGACCTCGGCATCCTGCTCGGCTGCTGGAATCCCTGACCGACGGGCTCAGCGGCGCTGACGCGATCGCCACGCGCGCTCGAGTCGCTCCGCGCTGACGGGCACGGGCGTCCGGAGTTCCTGCGCGTGCATGCTGACGCGATACTCCTCGAGGAGCGCACGGAACGGATCGAGCTCCGCGGTGTCCCGACCCTCGGCGGCCATCGCGGCCTCGGTGCGGGCGATCTCGGATTCCCAGCGCGCGACGGCGGCCATCGCATCGGCGTCGCGGAGCGGGCCGGAGGTCCGGAGCTTGCGGGCACGCAGGCCGGTCGCCGCCATGTAACGAACGAGGTTCGGAAGGTCCTCCAGCGTGGACCGCAGCAGCGCCCTCGGGTCGGCGATCCGACGCCGCGTCCGCTCGATGTCGTCCACGGAAGCGCGCCAAGAGGTCGGGACGGGACCGTCGATCGCCTCAAGCACCTCGAGCGATCGCGCGTGAAGCGAGCGGAGCAGCCGGACCGCGTCCTGCGCCGCGGGGGCGAGTCGCCCGGAGCCCTCGTCGAGCCGCCGCTCGAACGCCGCCGGCGTCCTCGGGATCGCGAGCCCGTCGACGAAGGCGCGACCGGCCACGAGCATGCCGGCCGCGTCGAGGAGTTCGGAGGACGATCGCCCGGTCGATGCCACCCACGCGAGCGCGAGCTCGTCGAACCCGGGTGCGAACTCGAGGTGATGCCGAATCGCGTCGTTCGCGGAGATCGCGAAGAGCCGGCGCAGTCCGCCGCGGGTTCGGCGTTCCGCCGACTCGGCATCGCGCGCGAGCCGAAGCGCGACCGAGCCGCCGTCGTCGTCGAGCGCCGGCCACGCGAGGACACGGACGTTCCCGACCTGCGCCTCGACGCGCTCCGGAAGCTCCTCGAGGTCGAAGGCGCGGAGTCCCGTCCGCTCCCACCCCGCGCCGAACGCGCGGTCGAGCAGCGTCCTCCGGCGCGCCTCGATGGCAGGCGCGAGCGCCGAGCGGAGCGAGGCGATGTCATCGCCCGCGCCGACCACCGCCCCGCCGTCGTCCACGACCTCGAGGTGGATCCGCAGGTGCGGCGGAACCTGCGCACGGTCGAAGTCGGACGCGGCGATCGTGCTCCCCGCGATCGGCGAGAGCCTGGACGCGACTGCCTCGAGCAGCGGTCCCTCGCCGAACGAGAGCTCTCCGGCGACGGTCTCGGCCACCTCGCGGAGCGGGAAGAGCCGCACGCGGAGCTGCTTCGGGAGGCTCCGGGCGAGCGCCTCGA
The DNA here is from genome assembly GCA_027488415.1 of Planctomycetaceae bacterium. GTDB lineage: Bacteria > Planctomycetota > Phycisphaerae > Phycisphaerales > SM1A02 > UBA966. The sequence continues at coordinate 3,591 of JAIYBS010000054.1, forward strand.
CCTTCTCGCGGGCACGGCCGGAATCGAGGCTGTCGCGGGCGATCCCGACGCCTTCGGGCAAGGTCGC
>JAIYBS010000018.1 GCA_027488415.1 Planctomycetaceae bacterium
GATCGAGAAGCTCCACATCAACGACGCCAGCTTCACCTACGAGACGCAGCACTCCGAGGCCCTCGGCTTCGGCTTCCGCTGCGGGTTCCTCGGCCTCCTGCACATGGACATCGTGCAGGAGCGCCTCGAGCGCGAGGGCAACGTCAGCATCGTGCAGACCGCCCCGACGGTCAGCTACCAGGTGCTGAAGGCCGACGGCGAGCTCGTCGAGATCCACAACCCCGCCGACCTGCCGGACATGGGCATCGTGCAGGAGATCCGCGAGCCGATCGTCAAGATCGAGATCATCTGCCCGAACGACAACATCGGCGACCTGATGAAGCTCTGCGACAACCGTCGCGGCCTCTTCCAGAGCCAGGTGGCCATCGGCGAGGATCGCCAGATGCTCGTCTACGAGCTGCCGCTCGCCGAGATCATCTACGACTTCTACGACAAGCTGAAGAGCGTCACGCGCGGCTACGGGACCATGGACTACGAGATCACCTCGTATCGCCAGGACAACCTCGTGAAGGTCCAGATCCTCGTCAACGGGGACGCGGTCGAGGCGCTCGCCCTCATCTGCCACCGCGACTTCGCCGAGCAGCGCAGTCGCCAGATCCTCCAGAAGCTCAAGGAGCAGATCGACCGCCACCAGTTCGAGATCCCGCTGCAGGCGGCGATCGGCGGCAAGATCATCGCCCGCGAGAGCATCAAGTCGATGCGCAAGAACGTCATCGCCAAGTGCTACGGCGGCGACGTCAGCCGCAAGCGAAAGCTCCTCGAGAAGCAGAAGGCCGGCAAGAAGCGCATGAAGCAGATCGGCACCGTGTCGATCCCGCAGGAGGCGTTCATGGCCATCCTCGATCAGGGTGATTGACTCGAGGGCGACCGAGCCCGCACCCGCGCCGCCCCGCGGCGCACCAACCCCACGGAACCCCATGCGCAGCACCGAACGCATCGTCCTCTGGTCGGCACTGGCCGGCATCGCCGCCTTCACCCTGCTCCGCGGCGCGGAGCGCGCGGCGACCGCGGTCCCCGCGCCCGTCCCCCAGGACCTCGGCCCGGCGGACGCCGTGATCCTCACCGGCAAGGACGCGAACCTGCAGCTGCGGAACGCGGACGGGCGCCTGGCCTTCGGCGACCAGCCCACCGCGCGCGCCTGGTCGATCGGCGCCGTGAACAGCGACAAGATCATGAAGCTCCTCCTCAAGAGCGAGCGCTTCGAGGACGAGCGCAAGCGCCTCGAGGAGACCGCCAAGGGCAAGGACGAGGAGTTCCGCAAGCGCTACACCGAGCTCGAGACCAAGTACAAGGACCTCGACCCGAAGAGCCCCGACTTCGAGGCCGGCCGCGCCGAGGTCGAGGGCTTCTTCAAGGAGGTCGAGGGCTGGCGCAAGGAGATCGGCGAGAAGCTCTCCAAGCTCCAGGCCGAGCAGATCGAGAAGGCCTACCGCGAGATGACGGCCGCCGTCGACGTCGTGGCCGACCGCGGCAAGGTCGACATGGTGTTCCGCTTCGTGCCCACCGCGCAGGCCTTCGAGGCCAACACCCCCGCCGACGCGATGCTCGGCGTGCAGGTCCGCACCTTCCTCCGCTACCCCGAGGCCGTCGACCTGACGCCGGAGCTCCTCAAGGAGCTTTCGCTGAAGGACGAGTGAGCGCGGCGGCGATCTCCTCGCCGAGCCGCGTCGAGGCATCCTCGAGCACCGGGCAGGCCGCGCCGACCTCGCGGCGCATGCTCGTGACCGCGCGGCCGCGCAGGCCGCACGGCACGATCAGCCCGAAGTGCGAGAGGTCCGGGTCGACGTTCAGCGCGATGCCGTGCAGCGTCACCGACCGCGAGACGCGGACGCCGATCGCGGCGATCTTTCGGCTCGACCCCTGCTCGCCCGCCCAGACGCCGGTCGCGCCCTCCTCTCGTGCGCAGCGGATGCCCCAGGCGGCGCACGTCCGGATCGCGGCCTCCTCGAGCGCCCGGATGTACGCATGAATGCCGAGCCCGAGTCGCTGCAGGTCGACGATCGGGTACGCCACCGCCTGTCCCGGGCCGTGGTAGGTGACGTCCCCGCCGCGGTCCGTCTCGCACCGCTCCACCCCGGCCGCCGCGAGCGCGTCGGAGTCGGCGAGCACGTGCTCCCCGGCCCCCGGTCGGCGCGTCACGGTGATCACCGCCGGATGCTCGACGAGGAGGATCCGGTGCGGAGCGCCGCCCGTGCGCCCGGCGAGCACCTCGGCATGCCGCGCGCGCTGCAGCTCGAGCGCGTCCGCATACGGCACGCGGCCGAGCCGCTCGATGGTGAACTCCGGGAGGTCCGGCATGCCGGGAAGCCTAGCCGCCTGCAGCCGTACACTTTCCCGCCACGATGAACACCGCCGCCACTGCCGCCCCCCGCGTGCACCCCGATGCCACGGTCCACCCCTCCGCGATCGTCGAGGGCGACGTCGAGATCGGCGCCGGGACGACGGTCGGGCCGGGCTCGATCGTGCTCGGCACCGTCGGTCCGGTGCGCCTCGGGACCGGCTGCACGCTGGTCGCGCACGCGATGGTCAACGGGCCGATCACCATCGGCGACGGGAACGTCCTCTACCCGAACGTCTGCCTCGGGTTCGCGCCGCAGGACCTCGGCTTCGATCCCCAGAAGGCGGGTCCGGGGTGCGTGATCGGCGACGGCAACATCTTCCGCGAGGGCACGACGGTGCACCGCGGCAAGACGAACGAGCCCACGCGGATCGGCAACCGCAACTACTGGATGACCAACACGCACCTCGGCCACGACGGCGTGGTCGGGAACAACTGCATCTTCGGCTCGGGCGCGGTGATCGGCGGGCACGCGATCGTCGAGGACAACGTGATCCTCGGCGGGCTCGCCGCGCTCCACCAGTTCGTGCGCGTCGGCCACCACTGCTTCATCAGCGGCGCCGCGGGCGTCACGCAGAACCTCCCGCCGTGGTTCATGGCCACCGCGATCAACGTCGCCGGCAGCATCAACATCGTGGGCCTGCGCCGCTCGGGCGCATCGGCGGCGACCATCGCCACCGTGCGCTGGGTGTACCGGATGCTCTACCGCTCGGGCGCCACGCCGCAGCAGGCGGTCGAGGCCCTGCGCGAGCGCGCCGACGACCCGCTCGTCGCCGAGTACATCGAGTTCATCGTCACGAGCAAGCGCGGCATCTGCCACGGCAGCGGGCGAGCCACGCGCGGCACGATCGCGCGAGCCGTCAAGGGCGAGGGCGCGATCGAGGCGCTCGGGTGAGCGCCGCCCCGTTCCGGCTCTGCGTGCTCGGGACGGGAAGCTCGGGAAATGCCGTGGTCATCGAGGGCCCGGGCGGCCTCGTGCTCCTCGACGCCGGGTTCTCCCCGCGCGAGACGCGCCGGCGCATGGAGTCGTGCGGCTTCGCGCCGTCGTCGCTGCGGGCCGTCGTCCTCACCCACCCCGATTCCGACCACCTGCACTCCGGCTGGACGCGTACGGTGGGCGGCCTCGTCGGTCCGAGGCTCCTCGTGCGCGCGCGGCACGCCGAGAAGGTGCGCTCGCTGGGCTACCTGGCCGCGTGGTTCGACGAGTACGACGACGCCTTCGAGGCCGCGGGCATCCGCTTCGAGCCCTTTCCGATGCCGCACGACTCGCTCGGCTCGACTGCGTTCCGCATCTCCGTCGGCAGCCGCGTTGCCGCGCACGCGACCGACTGCGGCCGCGCCTCCGACCGGCTGGTCCGCTTCCTCGCCGGCGCCGACGCGCTCTTCCTCGAGAGCAACTACGACCCCGCGATGCAGCGCGCCTCCGGCCGCTCGCCGTACCTCATCGACCGGATCATGGGCGGCAGCGGCCACCTCTCGAACGAGCAGGCCCTCGAAGTCGCGATCGCGGTCGACCGCGCGCAGCCGCTCTCGTCGCTGCACCTCCTGCACCTCTCGCGCCAGTGCAACTGTCCGCGCCTGGTCGCGCGGCTCTACGAGGAACGCGCACCCGCGCTGGCCTCCCGAACGGTCATCACGAGCCAGGCAGCGCCGTCCGTGCCCGTCGAGCCCGGCCACAGCCTTCACCACGCGACCCTGTTCGGCGGCTAACCTTCCGGACCCATGGGAGACCGCCTGACCCACGAATGCGGCCTCGCGCTGATCCGGCTGAAGAAGCCGATCGAATGGTTCCATTCCGAGCTGGGCGACGCGCTCTGGGGCCTCCGCAGGCTGTACCTCCTGATGGAGAAGCAGCACAACCGCGGCCAGGACGGCGCGGGCATCGCGGTGGTCAAGCGCGACATGCCTCCGGGCGAGCAGTTCATCGACCGCCTCCGCTCCGCGAAGCGCACGCCGATCGAGCGGATCTTCGCCGAGGCCATGGGCCCCGCGTCGAGGATCCCGGCGGACGAGTTCCGGCGCATGCACCCGACGGAGCTGAAGCGACGCATCCCGTTCCTCGGCGAGGCGATGCTCGGCCACCTGCGATACGGCACGCACTCGGGCGACGGGAGCGCGCTGTGCCATCCGTACCTGCGGCGCAGCAACGTCGCGAGCCGCAACCTCGCGCTCGCGGGAAACTTCAACCTCACGAACTCGGCGGACATCTTCCGCCGCCTCGTCTCCTTCGGCATCAACCCGGTCGGCGACGCGGACACGGGCGTGATCCTCGAGAAGATCGGCCACTTCATCGACCGCGTCCGCTATGGCTATGTCATCGACTTCATCGACTGGTACGTGAC
>JAIYBS010000186.1 GCA_027488415.1 Planctomycetaceae bacterium
AGCTGACGCGATGTCGGCCGTGCATGACCAGGGCGTGTGCATCCGTCACTGGGACTTCAGCGAGACGAGCCAGACGGTGAGCCTCTTCGGTCGCTCGCTCGGCATCGTGCGCGGGCTCGCCAAGGGCGCGCGCCGCGAGCGCGGCGCGTTCGACGGCGGCATCGACCTGCTCTCGCGCGGCGAGTTCGGCGCGATCGTCCGACGCGGCAAGGAGCTCGCGACGCTCACCGAGTGGGATCTCCTCGAGCTGTACCCGAGGCTCCGCACGGACCTCTCGGCGAACCGCGCGGCCTTCTACATGGCGGACGTCATCGGCCGGATGCTCGAGCCCGAGGATCCGCACCCGGCGCTGTACGACCGGTTCGTGGAGTCGCTGCGCGTCCTCGGTGCCGCGCGCGCCTCGGACGAGCCGCCGCCGGACGGCGCGGGCGCGCTGCTCTCGTTCCAGTGGACGCTGCTCACCGAGACCGGCTTCCGGCCGAGCCTCGGTCCGACGGAAGGCGACGTCGCGGAGTTCTCCCCGGTCGCCGGCGGCACGGTGGCTGCGGGCGAGCCCGTCGACGGCCCGCGCTGGAAGGTCCGTGCATCGACGTTGGAGTTCATGCGTTCGCTCGAGTCGGGACCGCCGCCGGCCGGCGACCCGGGGTCGTGCGAGCGGGCGAACCGCCTCCTTGCCGCGTACGTCCGGCATCTCCTCGGCACGGAGCCGCCGACGATGCACGCGTTGTTCGGCATGCAGCGCGCCTGAGCCCGACCGCGGAACTCACTCCGGGACGACCATCGCCCGCAGCGTCGGCCGCAGCGGGAAGTCGCGCGCCACCGCGCGCAGGTCGTCGATCGTCAGCCGCTCGATCTCCTCGATCTCCTGCTCGAGCGAGGCATAGACGCCCCTGTAGAGCCAGAGCGAACCGAGCCGGCGCATGCGCCCCTCGGGCCGCTCCCCCGCGATCGCGATCGCGGTGCCGACCTTCGCCTTCGCGTTCACGAGCTCGCGCTCCGAGACATCGGTCTGCACGCGGTGCAGCTCCTCGCGCACGATCTGCTCGACGCGCTCCGCGTCCTCGGGACTGCACGCGGCATAGGTGACGAACTCGCCGAGACCGTCGTGCCCGTCGTACTGCGCCTGGGCCTCCTCGGCGATGCCCGGCTCGACGAGCGCCCAGTAGAGGCGCGAGCCCTCGGTGTCGCCGATGATCTGCGTGAGCATCGCCGCGGCATAGCGCCGCGGGTCCTGCACGCCGGGCGCCGGCGAGAGCCACGCGAGGTACGCGCGGTTCGCCTGCTTCATCGGCACGCGCACCGTCTCCTCGTGCACGTGGAACGCCGGGTGCGACCGGGCGACCTCGCCGCTTCTCCACGATCCGCAGCAGCGGCGGACGTCCTCGACGAACGCGTCGAAGTCGACCGCGCCGGCCGCGCAGACCACGGTGTTCGACGCGGAGTAGCGTCGGTCGAAGTACTCCTGCATCTGGTCGCGCGTCATCGCGCCGACCGTCTCCCGCGTGCCGAGCACGCGGTGACCGAGCGGGTGCGAACCGAAGAACCGCTCGTTCGCGTTCTCCCAGAGGCGCCAGAACGGGTTGTCGTCGTACATGGCGATCTCCTCGAGGATCACGCCCTTCTCCTCGTCGAAGTCCGCCTGGCGCAGCGAGGGCCGCATGATGTCGGCGATGATGCCGGTCGCCTCGCTGACCTTCTCCGGGAGGACGTGCGCGTGGAACGCCGTCAGCTCACCGGTGGTGAACGCGTTGTGGCTGGCGCCGATCCGGTCGAAGTCTCGGTTCACCTCGTCCGCGCTGCGGCGCTCGGTGCCCTTGAACACCATGTGCTCGAGGAAGTGGCTGACCCCCATCAGCTCGCGCGGCTCGTCGCGGGCACCCGTCCGGACGAAGAAGCCGACCGCGGCGGTGTGCGCCTCCGGGCTGGTCTCGGCGATGATGGTCAGGCCGTTGTCGAGCGTCGCCTTGCGGAATTCAAAACCCATCTCGCCATGCTAGGCGCAGGCACCGCCGAGGCCGTCTTATGGGGCGAGGATGGGGAGAATTGCCCTCACAGACCGACCGATGGCCCGCAAATCCGGGGGTTTCCTTGGCGCGGGTGCCGTGCGCAACCGACCCTCTCTGCATGGACAGCCGCAGTCGCCGTTCGCAGCTTCGTCGTGCCAGTGCGTTCCTCGAGTCGATCGAGCGCCGGGACTCCGGCCGACACGGGAACACGGGCGAGATCGTCCTCTTCTGGCATCACGACCCCGGCACGAACTGCCGCTACGAGACCATCGACGTCAGCGGCACGGGCGCGCGCATCCGCACGGACGCGCCGCTTCCCGAGGGAATGACCGGCGTCGCGCTCGAGCTCCAGCCCGGCGACGTGCAGCTCGAGCGCGCGGCGATGGTCGTGTGGTCGCGCGGGATCCGCGATGCGGAGGGGCGCACCACGCACCACGAGGCCGGCATCCGGTTCATCTGACCGGCAGCTGCTCGGCCTGCTCCTCGGCGTGGTAGCTCGAGCGGACGAGGGGTCCGCTCTCGCACACCTTGAAGCCGCGGGCGAGCGCCTCGCGCTTGAACATGGCGAACTGGTCCGGGTGGACCCAGTGATCGATCGGCAGGTGGTTGCGCGTCGGCTGCAGGTACTGGCCGATGGTCAGGATGTCGGCGTCGCTCGCGGCGCGGACGTCGTCCATCAGCTGCAGCACCTCGTCGTCGCGCTCGCCGATGCCGACCATGATGCCGGTCTTCGTGACCAGGCCGCTCCGCTTGAACTGCGCGAGCACCGCGAGCGACCGGTCGTACTTCGCCTGCGGGCGGACCGCCGGGTGCATGCGGTGCACCGTCTCCATGTTGTGCGAGAGGATCTCGGGCCGCGCGTCGCACACGACCTGGATCGCCCGTTCGTCGCCGAGGAAGTCGCCGACCAGGCACTCGACGCTCATGCCGGGGCACGACTCGTGCACGCGGCGGATCGTCTCGGCCCAGATCTCCGCGCCGCCGTCCGGGAGCTCGTCGCGGTTCACGCTGGTGATCACCACGTGCTTCAGCTTCATGAGCGCGAGGCTCTCCGCGACGCGGCGCGGCTCGTCGGCGTCGAGCACGGGCGGGCGGCCGGTCTTCACGTTGCAGAAGCCGCAGGAGCGGGTGCACGTGTCGCCGAGAATCATGATCGTGGCGGTGCCGCGGCTCCAGCACTCGCCCATGTTCGGGCACGACGCCTCCTGGCAGACCGTGTGCAGCCGGTGCTCGTCGATGATGCCCTTCAGCCGCTCGTAGCCGCCGCCGCCCGGGACGCGCGCGCGCAGCCAGTCGGGCTTGCGGCCGATGGTCCGGTGGATCGGCTCGTCGGGCTTGTTGTTGAGCACCATCCCCGTGAGGCTGACCGCCGCCGGGCCGACGCTGCGCGCGGTGTCCCCGCCGAGCGGGCGCGGATGGCGCGCGAGCGTGCGCGCGACCGCCTCGGGCGAGGCGCCGGGCGGGATGCTGGTTCGTCCGTCGTCGGCGGTCATGGGGATCAGGAAGTGTAGGACGGTCGTCGACCTGCCCCAAGGGCGCCCCAAATCGCCCGTTTGCGGGCCTTTCGATCAGGCGCCGCCGACGCGCTCGCGGACCACGTACGGGCGCGTTCCGCCGATGCCGTTCACCGCGTCGCTCAGGAGCTCAAGCACGAAGCCCATCGCCACCAGGAACAGCGCGGCGAGGAACAGCATCACCACGACGAAGAACATCGGTCGCTCCGTGAGCGGCTCGCCCCGGAACAGGCGTTCCCAGAGGAGCCACAGCCCCGCCGCCACGTCGATCGCGAGCACCACGAGCCCGATCCGGCCGAACAGGTAGAGCGGCCGGCTCCGCGTCGCGCCTTGGAACCAGAGCATCAGGATGTCGAACAGCACGTCGAGCGAGCGGCCGATGCCGTAGTGGCTGTTGCCCGCGAACCTCGGCGGTGCGCTGACGAACACCTCGTCCACCGAACCGCCGCGCATCCAGACGAGTGCCGGCAGCAGCCGGTGGTGCCCGGGACGCAGGCGCAGGCTCCGTGCGATGTCGCCGCGGATCGCCTTGAAGCCGCCCATGTCTCGCACGGGGCAGCCGCTCACGCGGCGGAGCATCCAGTTGGCGAGACGGCTCGGCAGGCGGCGGAGCACGAGGCTCTCGGAGCGGCCCTTGCGGCTCCCGGAGACGAGCGCGGCGCCGCCGTCCATGCGCTCGACGAGGAGGTGGATCTCCTCGGGCAGGTGCTGCAGGTCGCCGTCCATCACCACGACCACGTCGCCGCGGCTCTCCTGGATGCCGGCGTGCATCGCGGTGCACTGGCCGCCGTTTCGCGAAAGGAACACGCCGCGCAGCGCTGGGTGCGCGCGGCAGAGCTCGCGGATCATGCGCTCGGTGCCGTCGGTGGAGCCGTCGCTCACGAGGATGATCTCGTAGGACCGACCGAGCGCGGCGAGGGCGGCATCCGTCCGGCGCACGAACTCGCCGACGCACGCCTCCTCGTTGTGCATCGGGGTCACGATCGAGATCGCGGGCGCAGCCTCGCTCACTTCGCGACCTTCAGCTTGCCGTTCATCATGCGCCAGTGCCCCGGGTAGGTGCACACGTACTGATAGGTGCCCGGCTTCTCGGGGACGCGGAAGAACAGGCGTCCGGACTTGCCTGGGTCGATCAGTCCCATGACGGCAAGCACCGACGGCATGTCGGGCACGAACTGCCGGGCCTTGCCCGCGGCCGTCTCGCCCATCTTGTCGGCGGCGACGCCGACCTCGCTCATCTTGCCGGGCAGGACGATCAGCAGGTTGTGCTGGATCGTGTCGGTGTTCTCGAGCGTGAACTCGAGGACCTCGCCGGGCTTCGCCTTGACTTCCTTCACGTCGTACTGCATCGCGCCCGGGATCGTCTTCAGCGCCACGGTTCGGACCGCCATCGCGCGGTGCGCCTCCGGGCGCTTCGCCTCCGGCATCGCCGCGATCGTGCGGCACGCGGCGAGGTTCAGCGGGCTCGCGGCGTCGGATGCCGCGGCCGACAGGCGGTCCATCGCCGCCTTGTCCTCCGCGCAGTCGTTGGCCATCGACACGAGCAGGTCCGCGAGGTCGCGCGTCGCGCCGCAGGTTCCGCCGCACGAGGCGAGCGCATCGATCACCGCGACGGCCGGCGAGGTGCCGGCGCTCTTGGCGAGCGCGCTGGCGGCGGCCTTCCGGCGATCCGCGGGAACGCCGTTCTCGGAGAGGAGCCGCGATGCGACGGCCTTGTCGGCGGCGGGGTCGGCCGCGAGCAGCGCATCGATGTCGGCGGGCGGCGCCGGCGGCACCAGGTGCGCGGGCGCGCCGACCGGAGCCTGCAGGCAGAACGCGAGTGCCAGCGTGTGGATGAGCATGGTCGAAAAGGTACCGCGATCCGATCAAGCAAGATGTATGGTGCGTGGCTCGATGATCGTGGAGCACGTCAGCGATCCCGGCGACGCGAGGCTCGAGCCGTTCCGGAGCGTGCGCGACCGCGATGCCGTCGGCGCCGACGGCAGGCCCGGCCTCTTCATCGGCGAGAGCCCGCTCGTGATCGACGCGATGCTCCGCTCGCCGACGGAGACGCTCTCGCTGCTTGCAAGCGAACGGCAGCGGGATCGCGCCGTCGAGCTGGTGGAGCGAGCGCGCGGCGAGCGCGCGGGCCGCGCGGATCCGGTGATCCTGCTTGCGCCGGACGACGTGCTCGACTCGGTGGTTGGCTTCAACATCCACCGCGGATTCCTTGCGGTCGGTCGGCGGCCCGCGGTGCGTTCCGTGCGCGAGGTGGTGCCGGCGCCGGGGCGTGATTCGTTGCTGCTCGTGGTCGAGGAGATCAACAACATCGACAACATCGGGCAGCTCTTCCGCACCGCGGCGGCTTTCGGGTGCGATGCAGTGCTGCTGTCGCCCGGCTGCCACGACCCGCTCTACCGCAAGAGCCTGCGCGTCAGCTGCGGTCATGCGCTCCGCGTGCCGTTCGCGCGCAGCGACGCGTGGCAAGGCGATCTTGCGTGGCTCGTGGAAGAGGCCGGCTACGCGCTGCTCGGCGCGACGGGCGGCGGCGAACGGACGCTCACCGAGGCCGCGGCCGAGTGCGCGCGGCGGTCCCCGCGCCGCATCGCGCTGGCGGTCGGCGCGGAGTTCGCCGGACTGTGTCCGGACACCCTCCGGCGCTGCACGATGCGCATGCGCATTCCGATGGCCGAAGGCGTGGATTCGCTGAACGTCGGCGTCGCCGCCGGCGTATGCCTCTCGCGCCTGGCGGAGCTCGGCGCGGCGGCGGCCGATCCAGGTCCCCGATAACGGAATTTCGCACCCCGCGACGATTTTCGCGAACCGGGGCCAAACCCGCGCGTAGCACGCGCATGGGTCAATTCTTCCGTGTCCCCGCGCTCTTTGCACTCCTCGCCTCCTCGTCCGTCGCGGTGGCGGACGGCCTGCCGTCCGGTGTGGGCAGCCCCCTGCCCCCGGACGCGCAGGAGGCGGTGCAGCACGCCAAGAGCGTCTCGAAGGCGTTCCGCGCGATCACGCGCCTGGCCGCGCCTTCGGTGGTCTCGATCGAGGTGACGCCCGACATGCAGCAGGTCCGCGGTCGCGGCTTCCGGATGATCCCGGGCGCGCCCGGCATGGGGCAGGCGGTTCCGATGATGCCCAACGGACAGCCTGCGCCGCAGGGCATGGGCACGGGTTTCATCGTCACCGAGGATGGCCACATCGTCACGAACAACCACGTCGTGCGTACGGGCGGCAACCTGAAGGTGCGGCTCCACGACGGCCGCGAGGCGCCCGCGACGATCGTCGGCACCGACCCCGAGACCGACATCGCCGTGCTGAAGGTCGAGCTCGACGGGCTCGACCCGATCGAGTTCGGCGACAGCGACTCGGCCGAGGTCGGCGACTGGGTGATCGCGCTCGGCTCGCCGTTCGGCCTGAAGGACAGCGTCACCGCCGGCATCATCAGCGCGAAGGGACGCGAGGTCGGCCTGAGCCCGCTCGAGAGCTACCTGCAGACCGATGCCACGATCAACCCCGGAAACTCCGGCGGCCCGCTCGTCGACCTCGACGGGCGCGTCGTCGGCATCAACACCGCGATCGAGAGCCGCAGCGGCGGTTCCGACGGCATCGGCTTCGCGATTCCCGCGAACATGGCGAAGGGCGTCGTCGAGTCGATCATGGGCGGAAGCGCACCGTCGCGCGGATTCCTCGGGATCCAGATGCAGCCGATCGACCCGGCGCTCGCCGCGAACTTCGGGTTCACCGGCCAGGGCGTGCTGGTGAACCAGGTGGTCGCCGGCGGCGCGGCCGAGCGGGCCGGCATCGAGGTCGGCGACATCCTCGTGAAGGTCAACGGCCAGCCGACGCCCACGCTCCAGAAGGTGCAGCGCGCCGTGAAGCTGTGCGCGCCCGGCGCCGAATGCCCGATCGAGGTGTTCCGCGACGGCGAGACGGTGACGGTCTCGGCGAAGCTCGACGACGCCTCGAAGGCGCTCGCCAACGCCGCCCCGGTGCGCGTCGCACCGCGCGGTGCGGCCGTCCCGCAGGCACCGTCGGCGGTCGCGCCCGCGTCGCTCGGGATCGAGGTCGCCGCGATCACCCCGGCCATGGCGAAGGAGCGCAACCTCGCCGACCCGCGCGGCGTCGTCGTGACCTCGGTCGCCGAGGGCGGCGCCGCGGAGCGCGCCGGGCTGCGCGCGGGAGACGTCATCCGCCAGGTGTCGGGAAGCCCGATCTCGGGCACCGACGACTGGGACAAGTCCATGCGTTCCACCATGGGGCCGGGTCGAAGCGTCCGGCTCCTGGTGGAACGCGAGGGGAACTCGCGATTCCTGCTGCTGCGCGCCTGACGCGCCGAACGAGCCCCACGTTGCCCGATCCGCATCCATCTCCTGGGCGGGTCGGGTTTCTCGTTTTCGCCGCCTACGATGGCGTTCCCCGATGACCGGCGACCGACCCGCAACCTTCGACGTGCCGCTCTCGGTGCCCTTCCGGCACCGGGTCACGTTCACGCGCGGCGCGCTCGACCACGGCAACGCCGCGCTGCGGCAGGCGATGACGGACGGGTCGGGAACGCGCGCTCGCGCGGTCGCGTTCGTCGACGAGGGCGTTGCTCGCTCGACACCCGGCTTCGCCGACGCGCTTCGTTCGCATTTCTCGTCGGTGCCGGGCATGCCGTCGCTCGAGGCGATCGATCTCGTCCCGGGCGGTGAGCGCTGCAAGCAGTCGATGGAGACGGTCGACCGCGTGGTCGCGGCGGTCGACGCGCACCGCATCGACCGGCAGTCATTCGTGCTTGCGGTGGGCGGCGGCGCGGTGCTCGACGCGGTCGGCTTCGGTGCGGCGATCGCGCACCGCGGCGTGCGCCTGGTGCGCATGCCGACCACGACGCTGTCGCAGGACGACGCGGGCATGGCCGTCAAGAACGGCGTGAACCGCGGCGGAAAGAAGAACTTCGTCGGCGCGTTCGCGGTGCCGCACGCGGTGATCTGCGACGAGGACCTGCTCCGCACCTCGCCGGACTGGTCGTGGTGCGGCGGCTTCAGCGAGGCCGTGAAGATCGCGCTCCTGCGCGACCCGGAGCTGTTCGCGCGGATCGAGCGCGACGCCGTCGCGATTCGAGGGCGCTCGATGGAGGCCGCGATGCCGGTGGTCATTCGGAGCGCGGAGCTGCACTGGCGGCACATCGCGCTCGGTGGCGATCCGTTCGAGACGCGCAGCGCGCGACCGCTCGACTACGGGCACTGGCTCGCGCACCGTCTCGAGGGGCTCACCGGCGGCGAGCTTCCGCATGGCCAGGCGGTGTCGATCGGCGTCGCGGTGGACACGATGTACTCGGCGTGCGTCGGGCTGCTCGATCGCGGGGACGCAGACCGCGTGGTGCGCACCCTCGCCGCGCTCGGGCTGCCGACGACCCACCCGCTCCTCGCGGACGCGGGCCCCGTGATCGCGGGTCTCGAGGAGTTCCGCGAGCACCTCGGCGGACGGCTCACGATCACGCTGCTCCGGGGCATCGGCTCGTCCGTCGACGTTCACGAGATCGACGGCGAAGTGCTCGCGCGCGCCATGGAAATCACGGCTTCTTGACGTCGGGCTCGCGCTTGGATCATGTCCGTGTGCGTTTCTGTCGATCTAGACTGATGCCATGGCCGACGAACGCACGACGACGCACGCCTGCCCGATGAGCAGGGCCCAGGTGGTCGATGCCTACTTCATGGAGCACCGTGCGCGGCTGCTCGACGTCGCGGCGTTCCTCGACCGCGTGGACCGCGCGGGCGCAGGCGCCGACGACTTCCGCATGCAGGCGTTCCGTCTGGCCGTGGACGTGCTGCGGGACGGGAAGCCCGAGCGGGCGCGCAGGATCCTCGAGCTCCTGAGCGACCCCGGCACCGAGCCGATCGCGAAGGCGGGCATGAAGGGCGCGACCGGCGCGCACGACGCGTCCGCCGCGCCGAAGGGCGGTGCATGATGTACATCGACCCGCACGTGCACATGGTGAGCCGGTCGACGGACGACTACTTCCGGATGGCCCGCGCCCGTTGCTGCCCGACCATCGAGCCAGCGTTCTGGGCCGGCTACGACCGCTC
>JAIYBS010000273.1 GCA_027488415.1 Planctomycetaceae bacterium
CTGGCGGAACAACCTCGACTCGGCGCGCCCGCACATGTCGACGCGCGGCTGCCGCAACGGTACCGCCAGCGGCGACGACTACACTTTCAGCCCGACGCTGCGCCTCCACGGTCCTCAGAAGAGCTGGGAAGGAAACGTCTGCTTCGGCGACACCCACATGGAGTTCGTCGAGACCTTCCGTCCGGAAGGCTGCATCTACGAGTGCGGCACCGGCGCGTTCAGCAACCTGACCAAGGACAACATGTTCGCCTGCGCCGGCACCAACGGCGGCGCCACCGCGCCGGCCGAGTTCACCGGCCAGGGCTGCGTCGACTCCTTCAACGGCGCCCTCCAGCCGTGGTCGGGCGGCGACACCATGCTGGGCATCCACTACAACGCCACGACGCAGTTCATCACGATCCCGTCGTGGGACCGCCTCGAGAACCAGTGACGCCCCGACGTCCAACCAGAAAGCAAAGGAACCAACCATGAAGAAGAACAAGGGCTTCACCCTCGTCGAGCTGCTCGTCGTGATGGCGATCATCGCCCTCCTCCTCGGCCTGCTCCTGCCCGCGCTCGCCAAGGCGCGCGCCACGGCCCGCCAGGTCAAGGACGCGACCCAGGTCAAGCAGTGCCACTCCGGCCTGCTGACCGCGGCCGCGGAGAACGGCGGCGTATTCCCGCTCCCCGGCCAGATCAACACGTTCGGTGTCATCCCAGGCCGCCACACGGGCGTCCCGGCCGGCCAGAACATCGGGCCCGGCGGCGACGAGCGCCAGAACAACCACGCGAACCTCTGGGGCTCGATGATCGGCCGCGGATTCGTGAACGCGCAGATCCTGGTCTCCCCTGCCGAGGTGAACTCGGCGGTGAGCCCGGCTGCCCGCTACAACATGAACAACATCCGGCCCGCCCAGGACTGCTACTGGGATCCGGTCGACCCGATCGGCGCCGGCTCGACGACCTATCCGCCCCAGGGCGGCATCACCGGGTTCCAGGCGAACCTGCAGGGCATCTGCAACACCTCCTACGCCACGATGCCGATCGACCCGACGAACCGTCGCGGCCGTGAGTGGCGCAACACCGGCAACTCGCAGTTCGCCGTCATGGCGAATCGCGGCG
The DNA here is from genome assembly GCA_027488415.1 of Planctomycetaceae bacterium. Classification (GTDB taxonomy): domain Bacteria; phylum Planctomycetota; class Phycisphaerae; order Phycisphaerales; family SM1A02; genus UBA966. The sequence goes on from JAIYBS010000273.1 coordinate 1,102, forward strand.
TGCAGGGCGGGCAGACCGGCCCGGATTCGAACGGCGCCGCGGTGTTCGCCGCCTCGAAGACCCTGAAGATCCACGGCGGCGTGCAGGAGTGGGACGGCAACGTCTGCTTCAACGACAACCACGTCGAGCTGTCGAAGACGTTCTTCCCGCAGAACGTCTCGGAGATCGATGGTCCCCTGAACACCGGCGGCGGCACGCCCCCGCCGGGCACGGGTCCCAACCGGTTCCTCGACAACATCTTCCGCAACGACATCGGCATCAACGGCCCGGCGTCGCGGCGCTTCTCTGACATCTTCCTGACGATCCAGCGGACGTCCACCAACCCGGGCGCTTCCGGCGGCACGGTCACCATGACCGCGTTCGACGGCGGCGACTTCGCCAGCTGGGACTGACGCTCCGAGCGACCTGACCTTTCCCGCGGCCGGCCTCGTGCCGGCCGCGGTGCTTTTTGCGTCCGGTCGATCGCGAGGGGATAGCCTTCGCGCATGGGCAAGGCGATGCGGATGGTGCGGCTGGCAGTGGCGCTCTCGGGCGCGCTGCTCGGCGTTGCGGCGACCGAGGCTCGGCAGTCACCGACCGCCGTGCCCGCATGGCGGCAGGCGACCCGCATCGCGGTCATCCCCGTGTCGGGCGAGATCGACGGGGTCACGCGGGCGAGCGCCGAGCGCCGCATCGCGCAGGCCGCGGCGGCGGGCTGCGGGGTTGCCGTCCTGGAGCTCGACACGCCCGGGGGTGACCTGAACGCGACGCTCGAGCTCTGCCTCTGGATCAAGGACCGGGCGCCGGTTCCGGTGTGGGCGTGGGTGCGGCCGAAGGCGTACAGCGCCGGCGCGATCATCGCGCTCGCGTGCCGCGGGATCCTGGTCTCGCCGGGAAGCGCGTTCGGCGACGCGGCACCGATCATGGCGATCCCCGGGCTCGGGCTGCAGCCGCTCCCGCCGGCCGAGCGCGCGAAGATCGAGGCGCCGGTCCTCTCGGAGGTGGTCGACAGCGCACGCCGCAACGGCTACGACGAGACGCTGGTGCGCGCTTTCGTCAGTGCGCCCGACGAGGTCTGGATGCTCGAGCGCGACGACGGGTCGGCGCGCGCGTTCGTCGGAAGGCAGGAGTACGCGGAGGCCTTCGGCGCCGAGCCGCCCACGTCGAGAGCGGGCGCGGCGCCGCGGACGGCGATCGCGCCGGGCGCGCCGGCGATCCCGTTCGTCGACCTCTCGATGCGTCGCCCGGGCGACGACGGTCCGACGAACGAGGCGGAACGCGACCGGATGGTCGAGGACCAGCAGGTGCGGCCGCCGGTGCGCCAGCGGATCCGGGCGGAGGACGCGGGCAGCTGGCGCCTCGTGACGCAGGTCGACGGCGCGGACGAGCTGCTGGTCACGTACGCACCCGAGGCGATCGCGGCGGGGCTCGCGCAGTCCACGGTGGCGGACGAGCGCGAGCTCATGGCGTGGTTCGGCGCGACGACGGTCAGTCGCGTCGACGAGCACTGGGGCGACGCGCTGGTCCGGTTCCTGACGAGCTGGCCGGTGCGGCTCGCGCTGGTCGCGGTGCTGGTGTGTGGGTTCGTGGTCGAGCTCGCGGTGCCGGGCGTCGGCTGGTTCGGCGCCGCGGCGACGGCCGCGCTCGTGCTGCTCCTGGGCGGGCCGGCGATGGGCGGCGTCACCGCGTGGTGGCCGCTCCTGCTCGTGGTCCTCGGCGCGGCGCTCGTGGTCGTCGAGGTCTTCGTGATCCCGGGCTTCGGGCTGATCGGCATCGTCGGCATCGGGTGCGCGCTCGTCGGGCTCGTGGGCGGGTTCGTCGATGCGCCGCTCAACACGCCCGGCGGCCGCAGCGACCTCGCGGCGGCGATCGGCGTGGTCTCGGGCGGCGCGATCCTCGCCGCGGGCGGCGCCTGGCTCGCGACGCGGCTGCTGCCGCGCACCGCGGCGGCACGCGCGGTGGTGCTCGAGGCGACCGTCGGCGGGACCGCGCCGCCGGCGCGCGATCGCCTGCGCCCGGTGGCGGTGGGCGAGGTCGGCATCGCGGTCACGCCGCTGCGGCCGGTCGGGAAGGCCGAGTTCGGCGGCGTGATCCGGGAAGTCAATGCCGTCGGCGCGATGGTGGAATCGGGCGCCCGCGTCGTCGTGGTGCGGGCATCGGACTACGCTGTCGAGGTCGAGGCCTGCCCACCGTGCAACTGACCGACTGCGTCCCGTTCTGCGCCCCGCTCCTCGCCGATGCCGCCGCCCAGGACGGATCCGGGTGGATCGCCGCCGCATTCATCCTGCTCGGCGCGGCGCTCGCGATGGGGATCGCGGAGCTCTTCGTGCCGACCGCCGGCGTGCTCGCGGTGGTCACGGGCTGCTGCGCCGTCGCGTCGGTGGCGTGCTTCTTCATGCACGGCCCGCTCTGGGGGCTCGCCTCGCTGCTCGCATACTCCGCGGGCGCGCCGTTCGCCCTGGTCTTCGGGTTCAAGCTCTGGACGAAGACGCCGATCGCGCGTCGCATGGTGCTCGGCGAGAACGACGGGGACTCGGCCGCGGTCGCGCCGACGATCCGCGGCGACGCTCCGTCGGTGGGAGAGGACGGTTTCGCCGAGACCGCGCTCCGCCCGGTCGGGTGGGTGCGCATCGGCGACCGCCGCGTCGAGGCGACGGCGGAGCTCGGGATGATCGATGCCGGCACTGCCGTCACGGTGACGTCCACGCGCGAGGGCCGCGTGTCGGTCCGTGTGCGCGGATAGCATCCCGGGCATGATTCACGCGCTCACTTCCGGTACGGCGTCGCTCCTCGCGCAGGCCCCCGCGATCCCCGCGGTCCCCGCGGCCCCCGCGGCTCCGGGCTTCTCGGTGACCTTCTGGGTGCTCCTCGCGATCGCCGGCCTGATCGGCTTCATCCTGCTGATCGTCATCAGCCAGTACATCCAGCTCGCGGTGCAGGCGTGGCTCTCGGGTGCGTCGGTCAGCATCCTCAAGCTGGTCATGATGCGCCTGCGGAAGGTGAACCCGTCGGAGATCGTCTTCAACCGCATCAGCGCCCGCAAGGCGGGGCTCGACATCGACAGCGACCAGCTCGAGAGCCACTACCTCGCCGGCGGCAACATCGAGCGCGTGGTGCGCGCGATGATCGCCGCGGACAAGGCGAAGATCGAGCTGCCGTGGGATCGCGCGACGGCGATCGACCTCGCCGGCCGCGACATCCTCGACGCGGTCAAGACCAGTGTCGACCCGAAGGTGATCGACTGCCCCAGCGTGCAGAGCGGACGGCAGACGATCGACGCGGTCGCGAAGGACGGCATCCAGCTGAAGGCGCGCGCCCGCGTCACCGTGCGCACGAACATCGCGCGCCTCGTCGGCGGCGCGACCGAGGAGACGATCATCGCCCGCGTCGGCGAGGGCATCATCTCGACGATCGGCAGCGCCGAGGACCACAAGACCGTGCTCGAGAACCCGGACCGGATCTCGAAGACGGTGCTCGCGAAGGGCCTCGACAGCGGCACCGCGTTCGAGATCCTCTCGATCGACATCGCGGACATCGACGTCGGCGAGAACATCGGCGCGAACCTGCAGACCGCGCAGGCGGAGGCCGACACGAAGCGCTTCCAGGCGCAGGCGGAGCAGCGGCGCGCGCTCGCCGTCGCGCAGGAGGCGGAGCACCAGGCCGAGGCGCAGAAGAACCGCGCGCTCGTGGTGCTCGCCGAGGCGGAGGTGCCGAAGGCGATCTCCGAGGCGCTCCGCGGCGGCAACCTCGGACTGATGGACTACTACCGCATGCAGAACCTCATGGCCGACACGAGCATGCGCGCGTCGCTCGGCAAGCCGCCGGAGCAGTCCTGACGCGCCGACGCGCGCCCGACGCCCCATGCCGGTCCTGCACGTCGTCATGCCGGTCTTCAACGAGGGGACGACCCTCGAGGAGATCGTCCGGAGGGTGCTCGCCGCTCCGCTTCCCCCGGGCTGGCGCGCGGAGCTGACGATGGTCGACGACGGCAGCAGGCCCGAGGCCGCCCGGATCGCGGAGCGCTGCGCCGCGTCGCGTCCCTCGGGCGTCCGCCTGCTCGCGCACCCGCGCAACCGCGGGAAGGGCGCGGCGCTGATGACGGGTTTCGACGCCGTGCTCGCGTCCGCGGCCGAGGACGACCTGGTGCTCGTGCAGGACGCGGACCTCGAGTACGACCCGCACGACTACGCGGCGCTCGTGCGGCGGCTCGACGACCGCTCGCTCGGTGCGGTCTTCGGCAACCGCTGGGCGGGCGCCGAGCGGCGGACCGGCTACCGCCGCATGCACGAACTCGCGAACGGGCTCCTCACGGCGCTGAGCAATCGCGCCACCGGGCTCGGGGTGCATGACATGGAGTGCTGCTACAAGCTGCTCCGCGTGCCCGTGCTGCGCGCCATCCGTCCGTCGCTGACCGAGGAGCGCTTCGGCATCGAGCCGCAGGTCGCCGCGGCCCTCGCGCGGAACGCGGTGCGCGTCGGCGAGGTGCCCGTCGCCTACGCGCCGCGGTCGTTCGCGGAGGGAAAGAAGATCCGCTGGACGGACGGCGTGCGCGCGCTGTGGGTGATCGCGCGCGAGCGCGCGAGGCGGGCGCCCGCGGGCGGGGGCGCCCGATGAGCGCCCAGCAGCCGAGCGGGTTCCGCGCCGTCATGGCGGGCATGCTCGCGCCGCGACGCGCGGCGGTGCAGGCGATCGGGTTCGCGCTCGGGATCGCGCTCGTCGCGTGGGTCGTCAAGGGCGCGATCGAGGTGGCGCAGGATCCGTCGCGCGCGGGAATCCTCGAAAGCGTCTCGGCGGCGTGGCGAGACCGGCCCTGGCTGGTCGCGGGGCTCGGGATCACGACCGTCCTCAGCCTCGTGATCGACGGCGCGCTCTTCTGGCTCGTCCTCCTCCCGGTGAGGCGGCTCGGGTTCATGGAGATCCAGTGGCTCACCTGCGTGACGGCCACGAGCAACTTCTTCCCGGTGCGCCTGGGGATCCCGGTGCGGTACGCGTACGCGCTGCTCGCGAACCGGCTGACCTTCGTGCAGGCGACCGCGTGGTACGTGGCGCTGACGCTCGTGATCCTGGTGTCGCTCGCGTCGGTGGTCGCGGCCACCGCGCTGGTTCCCGTGCCGGGCCCGTCGTGGGCCGCGCTCGTGCTGCTCTCGCTCGCGGTGGGCGGCTTCGCGCTGCAGCGCGCGGCGGGGCTCGGCTTCGTGCGCGCGCGCATGGGCGAGTGGACGCGGATGCTCACCACGCCGTCCACGTACTGGGCGGGCAGCGTGCTTCGCGTGATCGAGGTGCTCCTCTGGATCGTGCGCATGTGGTGCGCGGCCGAGATCCTCGGGCTCGGCCTCTCGTTCGCGACGGTCACGGTGCTCGGCGTCGCGGCGATCGCGGTGATGCTCAACCCGTTCGGGCGGATCGGCTTCCGGGAGGCGGCCACGGTGCTCGTGGCGAACTGGATGGCCGGCGGCGGGATCGACGTCGCCCACGCGGACGGCGGCTTCAAGCAGCTCGCGATCCTCGAGAGCCTCGGCGAGATGTTCACGACGATCCCGCTCGGGATCGTGGCGATCCCCTTCCTCGTGGCGTGGTACCGCGCGCGGCGGCGCGAGGCCGCGGCGGGTCAGCCCTCGGCCGCGCCGGAGAACTGAGCCCACGCGACGCGGCGGAGGCCGTCGTCGATCCGGAGCCACGCGAGGCGCATGCGCTCGGCGCGGCTGCCGAGCCACGGCGCGCGGCCGCTCGTGCGGTCGACGCGCCCGACGGCGGCGCGGACGTCCTCGAGCGAGGGCGCGGGGCGTTCCGAGGCGGCCGCGTGCGCGCGCGCGAGCCAGCCCGCGCAGGCCGCGTTCAGCGAGAGCGCCTGGAGGCCGTCGACCACCGGCCAGCCGTAGAAGCCGCTTCCCCACGCACGTCCCCCGAGGACGGTCGCGCGCATCCAGCGTACGAGGAGCTCCTCGCACTCCGCGCGGTCCGCGGATCCGGAGAGCGGCGCAACGCGGTCGACCGCGCCGAAGTCGGCGGACGGCCAGCGGTCGCCCATCGCGGGCATCGCGCCGCGACCGCGCGAGAACGCGCGGCTGCGCAGGAACTGGCCGACGGTCGCGCGGAGGCGGCCGAGTCGCGCGAGGTCGCCGATCTTCGGGTCCTCGAGGCGGAAGAACGACGCCTGGCGGAGCGTGGCGAGCTGCGCGCGGGTCGCGGGCGCGATCGGGTGCAGCGGCAGCTCGTCGGGCAGCGCGCCGACGAGCGTCTCGAGGAGCTCGCGCAGGCGCGCGCCGCGGACCTTCGCGAAGCTTGCGCCCGCGAGCTGCTGCCCGAGCCACGCGACGCCGTCGACGCGGAACGCGAAGGGCACGGCGGAATCCGAGAGCCAGCGGTCGAGTACGTCGGCCGCCGCGTCCGCCTCCTCCGGCGCGGCCTCGGTGCGCGCGTCGAGCAGCGTGCGCGAGGGCGCGAGCTCGTCGATCTCGCCGGCCATGCGCCGGAGCTCGCCGAGGTGCGAGGCGAGGCCGGGCCCGCGGTTCGCGAGGACGCTCGCGCACGCGAAGCTGATGCCCACCTTCGCGCTGCGGGCGTCGGGGGCGAACGTGAACGGGAAGAGCTGGCACGCGACCGGCTTCGCCGCGAAGCCGTGCTCCGCGTGGATGCGGCACTTGCCGTCGGCCCGCAGGAACACGCAGCCGCCGTCCTCGCGCTGGCGCAGGTAGCGCCGGCCGCGGAACTCGACCGTCACCTCGCCGAGCTCGCGCTCCCAGCCCTGCGCGCGGAGGCGCTCGAGGTCCCGCTCGCGCAGCTGCACGGTGAAGTCCCGGCAGCAGTCGCCGCAGCCGTGGCAGCCGTAGCGCTGCTCGCCGAGCGGCAGGACGGTCAGTGGGATGGAACGCGGAGCGGGCATGCCGTCACCACGCGATCCGCTTGTGCTGGATCAGGTAGGCGAGGCGCCGCACCGCCCTGCCGCGGTGGCTGATCGCGTTCTTCTCCTCCGGCGGGAGCTCCGCGCTCGTCATGCCGCGGTCGGCGAGCCAGAGGTGCGGGTCGTAGCCGAACCCGTGCGCGCCGCGCGGCTCGTCGACGATGGACCCCTCGAACTCGCCGCGGGTCTCGACGACGACCGCGCCGTCCGGCGTCGCGACGCACATCGTGCACACGAAGCGCGCGCGGCGCCTGTCCTCGGGCAGCCCCTTCACCGCGGCCACCAGCTTCGCGTTGTTGCGCGCGTCGCGCTCGGCACGGGACCCCTCGGCCCCTGCCCAGTACGCGCTGTGGACGCCGGGCGCGCCCTGCAGCGCGTCGACCTCGAGCCCGCTGTCGTCGGCGAGCACCGGCTCGCCGATGGCGGCGGCGTAGTAGCGGGCCTTGATGCGCGCGTTCTCCTCGAAGGTCGCTCCGGGCTCGTCGGGCTCGGCGGGCACGGGCCGGCCGAGGTCGGCGAGCGACAGCACGGCGAAGCCCATCGGCGCGAGCACCGCGCGGATCTCGTCCACCTTGTGCGGGTTGCCGGTCGCGATCACGATCCGCATGGAGTCCTCCTCGCGTCAGGTCTGCAGCACGCCGGTCCGGAACGGGGCGTCGACGGGCGCCTGGTACGCCACGCGCACGGCGGCGAGC
>JAIYBS010000227.1 GCA_027488415.1 Planctomycetaceae bacterium
GCCTCGTCGGCCGCCGCGTCGCCCTCCACGCGCCACCTGCCGCGGTGCAGCATGCGGTCGAGGTCGAAGCTGCGCACGCCCCCCGCGAGGCTCGCGCCCACGTAGCCGATGCAGCTCGCCATCATTGCGATGAAGCTGAGCTCCATGCCCGTCACGTGCGCACGCACCCACAGGAACGCGTCCGCGATCGCCTGCGGCACGGGAGGCGCGGTCGAGGAGAGCGCCTCCACCCACGGCGTCGGCGCGTTCAGCACCACGAGCCCGGGCACCGAGATGCCGATGCCCGCGAGCATCGCAGCCCACGCGCCCGCGGCCGTCCCCCACCGGGTGTAGAGGCCGCCGATGATCGCCGCACCACCGCCGGCCACGAAGATGCTGCCGGTCAGCGCGCCGTACATCGCGATGTACTCGCCGGGCTGCCAGTGGAGGCTGAAGAAGAAGGCGAAGATCGCGACGCCGAGCACCGCGGACTTCAGCAGGAGGAGCTGCGCACGCGGCGACATCGGCCGCTTGCGGAAGGGAAGCACCACGTCCTGCACGAAGATGCTGGCCCACGAGTGCAGGTACGCCTCGTCGGTGCTGATGGCGGCGCCGAGCATCGCGGCCACCACGAGCCCGAGCAGGCCGGTCGGCAGCATCACGCCGAGCGCGAGCGGCACCCGCATCTCGGCCTGGAGCGCGGCGGTCGGCTGCGCGGCGATCATCTCCTGCAGGCCCGCCGACGCCGCGGCGTGCTCCGGGTGCGTGAGGAACGCGCGCACTGCGAGCGGGACGAGCACGGTGACCAGCATCAGCGTGCGGTAGCGCCAGCCGTTCAGGAGCTGGCCCATGCGCGCCTCGTGCGCGTCGCGTGCGGCGCTGTTGTAGCCCTGGTCACCCTGCCACGCGCGGCAGGCGTAGAACAGCGTGAAGGCGCTGATCAGCCAGTAGACGACGTTGAAGTTCTGCTCGTCCTGCAGCCCGAGCGGGTTCAGCATGCTCTTCCCGGCGGGCAGCATCCGCATCGTCTCCTCGAGCTGCAGCCAGGGGAACTTCAGGAGCACCCAGTAGCAGACGGTCACGAACGTGCAGAAGCAGAAGACGCCCTGGAAGAAGTCGGTCACGAGCACCGCGAGCATGCCGCCCGCGAACACCATGAACACCGCGAACGCAAGGAGCGCGGCCATCACCGCCGGGAACGTCGGCACCGTCGCGCCCAGGAACCCGAAGCTGTCGGGCATCCCGAGCATGGCGATGAAGAACCGCGCCGTCACGCCCGGGAAGATCGCGTAGTTCAGGATCCCCGAGATGAACGCGACCACGCCGCTGAAGACGCGGAACCGCTTCGAGTAGCGCATCTCGAAGAACTGCGCGAGCGTCATCGCCCGCGTCTCGCGGAACCGGTAGATGACCCAGCCCGTGACCGCGAGGAGGATCAGCGACGGTCCCTCGAGGTAGCCCCACCAGTACTGCGTGAAGCCGACGTCGTAGCCGAGCTGGAAGTACCACACCAGCGTGATGACGCCGACCTGCGCCATGTTGTACGAGACGGTCAAGAGGTAGCGGCCGGCCAGCCGGTTCGCGCTGAGGAATCCACTCACGCTCCCCGCGTGGCGCCGCATCGACCAGGCCGACGCGGCGAGTGCCACGAGGAACCCCGCCACGATCAGCCAGTCGATCCACTGCATGTCAGGAACCCTCACCCGCGAGGTCCGCGCGGACGGTGACCACCTGGAACGGGCGCACGCGGAACGTCGTCACGGACGCCGCCGGGTCGTGCGCGAAGCCCTCGATCTCGACCGGCCGCTCGAAGAGGTCGGCCGCGAACGCGTCCCGCACCGGGAAGCCCCAGCGGACCGTGACCTCGCCCGCGCCGCCGCGGACCTCGACCAGCCGGAGCGCGACGCCGCCCTGCTCCTCCGCGGGCTTGAGCGCAGCGATCTCGACGTGCGCGGCGCCGGAAGCGCGCACGTCCACCGCCTGCCATCCGTCGGCGAGCGCCCCGACGCCGCCGCGCGCCATCGCGCCGATGAGCGGGTTGTTCAGCTGCTCGGCCTGGGCGTCGACGCCCGCGGCGCGCCAGCAGCCGTGGTGCGCCATCACGGAGTAGGTGAATCGGTGCAGGCCGCGGTCGGCGGTCGGGTCGGGGAAGTTCGGCGACTTCAGCAGGCTGAGCCCGAGCGTCCCGTGCTTGGCGCTTCGGCCGAACTTGCCGTCGTCGAGCACCGCGACGCCGAGGCCCGGCTGCGAGAGGTCCATCCAGCTGTGGCCGGGCACCTCGAACTGCGCGCGTTCCCAGCTGGTGTTGTCGTGCGTCGCGCGCTCGATGTGCCCGAACTGGATGCCGAAGGTCGCGCGTCGCGCGCGCACGTCGCACGGGAAGAGCGCGCGCAGGAGCCGCTGGTCCTCGTGCCAGTCGACCTCGGTGACGATGTCGAGCCGCGGCGACCCCGCCTGCAGGCGGTAGCGCTGCACGAGCCGGCTGGCCGCGCCGAGCGGACGCTCGACGGTGATCTCGGAGAGCACCGCGCTCCGCTTCGTGACCGAGATCCGCGCCGCCGCGCTCATGACGCGCGTCGCGATCTCCTGGTAGTCGCGGTCGGTGTCCCACGCCTCCCAGCGGCGCGGGCGATCCTCGTACACCACGAGCTGGTTCATCGGGAGCGGCGCACCGTCGTCGCCGATGCCGTTGGCAAGCGTGCCGTCGTCGGCGCGGCGGAGCTCGCCGATCCGGCCGGCATCGTCGATGGTCGCGCGAAGGAACGAGTTCGCGATCGTCCGCTCGCCATCCACCCGGACCGCGTCGCGCTCGTCCGGCGCCGGCGAGCGCGCGGGGTCGACGACGCGGATGCCCATGGCCGGCACGCGCACCATCAGGACGTCGCCCTCCTCGGTCGCGAGCGTCGCCGTCTGCGGCGTCGACGCCGGGTTGAACGCGACCAGCTTCTCGCCGCCGCCGGTCTCGCCGCCCGAGGCGCCGCCGAGCCAGCTCATTCCGCGCTGGATGCCGCGCGTCGCGGTCCGGCGCGCGTCCGCCATCTGCTCGCGGGCGTCGTCGTAGACCGCCTTGATCGAGCTGCCGGGGAGGATGTCGTGGAACTGGTTGAGGAGCACGAGCTTCCACGCGGGGTCGAGCCGCTCGCGCATCTCCTCGGCCGCGGCCGCGTCGCGCGTGACGCCGGCCTTCGCGCAGGCGAGCGCCTCGGCGAGCCGCAGCGCGCACTCGGCGCGGCGGTTCGCCTCCTTGATCCAGGCCTGGCTCGTGTACGTGCCGCGGTGCAGCTCGAGGTAGAGCTCGCCGTCCCACGTGCGGAGGTCCTGCCCGCGGTTTCGGAGCGCGCGCTGCGCCTGGTGCAGGTCCTCGCAGAAGGCGTGCACGCTCTTCTGCTCGACGCGCGGCAGGCCCTCGCAGCGCGCGCCGATGTTCGCGCGCTCGATCTGCTCGGCGGTCGGGCCGCCGCCGCCGTCGCCGAAGCCGTAGGGCTGCAGGTACGCGGGCACGCGCGCGCCGTCGAGCTCCACGAGCGTCCGCACGCCGTGCTGGAACTCGCGGGGCTCGATCGCGCTGTTGTAGTTGTGGCCGGGCGTCAGGTGCGTGAGCACCTCGGTGCCGTCGATCCCGCGCCAGCGGAACGTGGCGTTCGGGAATCGGTTCGACTCGCACCAGCTCATCTTGTTGGTGATGAAGGTGTCGATGCCCGCGAGCGCCATCAGCTGCGGCAGGCTCCCCGGGAAGCCGAACGTGTCGGGCAGGTACAGGAACCGCTGCGGCGCGGCGGCGCCGAAGCGAGAGCGCCAGTACCCGCAGCCGTGCAGGATCTGCCGGATGAAGCTCTCGCCCGACGGGCACGTGGCGTCGGGCTCGATCCACATCGCGCCCGCGGCCTCCCAGCGCCCCTCGCGCACGCGCTCGGCGATCTGCGCGAAGAGCTCGGGCGAGGATTCCTCGACCCACGCGTACTGCTGCGCC